>CAYXFJ010000017.1:0-21906 GCA_964464265.1 uncultured bacterium | reverse complement strand
GGTCTTTCAAGGATCATCCTGAAAAAGCAGAAGAATCAGATGCCATGGATCTGGGTTTCGATGATATGATGGCAGATCTGGTCTCCGAGGTTGATGAGGAGGCGGTTCAGCACGGAGATGAGACCGAAAGCGGTGAAACTGTCAGTCTGGACGAGATACTGGGTATGGATTCCGGTTCCGATGATAAAATGCAGAAGGATGAAGTAGAGAATAATATAACGGAATCCACTCTTGGAGAGTTATTTGATGAGGAGATGGGAGTTATCGGGTTTCCTGAATCCGGGACTGCAGAGGAGAAAGAAGGCAGGGAGACTGAATCTGACGAGTACGAGGAGGTACTGAAGGAACAGAAAGAATCCGAATCCTATGAGATTGAAAAAACCCTGGCTCTCCGGTTTTTTGAGTCCGGCCTGCAGTACTATCAGCAGGCGGATTACGAAAAGGCAGTGGAAGAATTTGAAAAAGCTCTTGTGGAGAATCCTACTTTTATCAAGGGTTATCAGTGCCTCGGGGATGCATATTTCAGAATGGGAAAGCTGGATGAGGCCAGAAAGGCCTATGAACGGGTGAAAGAACTGGATCCGGATAATATCAACGTTCTGGAAAACCTGGGTGTCATCTTTGCCAACCGTGGTGATTATAAAAAGGCAGTATGGCAGTGGGGAGAGGTATTGAAACGCAATCCGGAGAGGAAAGATATTATCGACCGGATAAAGAAAATGCAACGCGTGATAAGGCAAAGATATTTGTAGTTAACAAAATAGTTGACAAAATCCCCATTTCACATTACATTGAAGGACTATTTATCCTTATTGTCTCTTAATCTGGCAGGGGAGAAAGTTTATGGAAGGCATTCACGTATCGATTGAAAAAGCAGGTCCTCAAAGCGAGACCTCGATAATACGTGTCGGCGGATATATTGATACAACTACTTCCTCCGAACTGGAGCGAGCGCTTGATACACTTCTGAAAGCGGGTATTGTCCGGGTCATAATAGATCTTGGGAATGTGGACTATATCTCCAGTGCCGGGTGGGGTATTTTTATCAGTGAAATCAAGGGTATACGCGAGAGGGGCGGCGATTTAAAACTGGCAAAAATGATTCCGGATGTGTACGAAGTGTTTGAGCTGCTCGAGTTTCATTATATATTGAAAGCATATGATACAGTTGAAGATGCTTTAAGAGATTTCGAGGGTGAGAGAGGAGTTGTAACGGTCGAAGAAGAGGTCCCTGAGGAAAAGCAGGTTCCTGAGGTTACAGAAGTCGAAGAAAAAGGGGACTTTTCGGATACCCTGAATCTGGAAGAGAAAGTAGAGGAAATTGCGCTCAAGAATCCGGACTGGGGTGCCTCAAAGATAGCCAAAGAGCTGAACACCGAAAAGTACGGATTTGTAAAGGCAGGAACTATTTCCGTCTGGAAGATACTCAGAAAAATGAGCCTTGCCAGCAAAAAACAGAAAAAATCCCTTAAAGAGGATGATAAAATGGAGCCTGGAGAACAGTAAAAGGAGCCTGAGAATCTTTTTATGAGCAATCTCGCCTATAAGATCATGAAGAACCATCTGGTTGAAGGGGAGCTCATTTCGGGCTCCCCTATTGCTATCCGGATCGATCAAACGCTGACCCAGGACGCGACTGGAACCATGGCTTATCTTCAGTTCGAGTCCATGGGCCTGGACCGGGTGCGCACGGAATTGTCCGTCAGTTATGTGGATCACAACACCCTGCAGTCCGGATTCGAGAATGCGGACGATCACAGGTTCCTGCAATCCATAGCCTCCAGATACGGTATATTTTTTTCCCGGCCAGGTAACGGCATCTGCCATCAGGTGCATCTGGAACGTTTCGGCTCCCCGGGAAAGACGCTTCTCGGTTCGGACAGTCACACACCGACCGGAGGCGGTATAGGAATGCTGGCTATTGGAGCCGGAGGTCTTGATGTCGCTTTGGCCATGGCCGGCAGGCCGTTCTATCTCACTACTCCGAAAATCGTCAACATACACCTCAAAGGCAGGTTAAAGCCATTTGTTTCCGCCAAAGATATCATTCTGGAGATATTGAGGAGAATGTCGGTGAAGGGAGGGGTGGGTAAGATCATGGAATATACCGGAAGCGGGATCAGACACCTGAGTGTGCCTGAAAGAGCGACGATCACCAATATGGGTGCCGAGCTGGGAGCAACGACATCGCTTTTCCCGAGCGATGAACAGACTCTGGCGTTTCTGAAAGCACAGGATCGTGAGGCTCATTTTATACCTCTCGCTGCTGACCCGGATGCCGTATACGATGAGGAGATCGAGATCGACCTTTCAGACCTCGAACCCCTCATTGCCCAGCCTCACATGCCCGACAATGTGGTGCGCGTACAGGATCTCACAGGGAAAAAAGTCAATCAGGTCGTACTGGGAAGCTGCACCAATTCCTCATACAGGGATCTCATGGTCATAGCGGGCATGCTAAAGGGGAAGACCGTACACCCGGAAGTATCCTCTGCGATTGCCCCTGGCTCCAGGCAGGTATTGCTGAGTTTGATCCAGAACGGCGCCTGGGAGTCGATCGTTGCCAGCGGTCTGCGCATACTCGAGAATGTCTGCGGTCCCTGCATCGGGATGGGATTTTCTCCAAGCTCCGAAGGAGTCTCTCTGAGAACTTTCAACCGGAATTTTTTGGGAAGAAGCGGGACAAAAGATGCACAAATCTACCTGTGCAGCCCGGAGACCGCAGTGGCATCCGCGATCAAAGGAGAGATTACAGATCCGAGAGAGCTTGGAATAAAACCCGTCAGGGTAAGCCTTCCGGAGCGGTTTCCTGTAGACGATTCCATGATACTTCCGCCTTCAGCCCGGCCGGAAAAAGTGGCTATTATACGGGGTCCCAACATCAAACCTCTTCCGGTCAAAGGGCCCTTGCCGCCCGTCCTTTCAGGTATCGTACTGCTCAAGGTCGAAGACAACATTACTACTGATCATATCATGCCTGCCGGAGCAAAAATACTCCCGCTGAGATCCAATATACCGGCCATTTCGGAACATGTTTTTGAGGTCATTGACAAGTCTTTCGCCAGAAGAGCGAAGGAGGCAGGCGGGGGATTTATTGTAGGGGGTTCGAATTACGGGCAGGGGTCCAGCAGGGAGCACGCTGCTCTTGCCCCAATGTATCTGGGTATTAAAGCTGTGATCGTCAAATCCTTTGCCCGTATCCATCTCGCCAATCTGGTCAATTTTGGAATTGTCCCGTTTATCTTCGAAAATGAGAGGGGATATGAGGAAATAAGGCAGGGAGATGCGCTGGAGATTGACGTCCGGGACCTTAAAAAAGGGCGGTGTGTTTTAAAAAATATAACGAAGGGTGCAGAGGTTGTACTGACACATCCTTTAAGTGACAGGGATATAGATGTGATATCAGCAGGGGGGGCTCTTGCCCACGCAAAAAAACAAATGGTATCATAAGACTGGAGGAGTGTACTGATGCCGAAATACGAAAAACTGGTCCCTTCTGTAAATGGAGACACGATTATCATCGAAAAGGGGAAGCTCAGTGTACCGGATCATCCTGTGATCCCTTTTATTCAGGGTGACGGAACAGGACCGGATATCTGGAGGGCTTCCCAGCCGGTGCTCGATGAAGCAGTCAAAAAAGCTTACAAAGGAAAACGCAAAATACAGTGGTTCGAGATCCATGCAGGGCTTTCGGCATTAAAGTTATACGGGAACGACCGTGTACTTCCAGAAGATACTCTAATGGCCATTGAGGAATATATCGTGGCGATCAAAGGGCCTCTGACCACTCCGGTTGGCAGATACAAGTATGTTTGCCTGGTATGCTCCGCGGAGCAGGACGGTCCTGACGGCAAAGGGCCGGAACGCTGCATAAAGTGCGGTTCTGAGTGGATCACTCCACGCTTCAGGAGCCTGAATGTGGCATTGAGGCAGAAACTTGATCTGTATGCCTGTGTAAGACCCGTACGCTGGTTTCAGGGCGTTCCCTGCCCGGTAAAAAATCCTGAGAAACTCGATGTGGTCATCTTCAGGGAAAACACTGAGGATGTTTATTCAGGAATTGAATTCGAGCAGGGTACAGAAGATGCGAAAAAGATCATCCATTTTCTGGATAAAGAAATGGGGAAGAAGATACGTCAGGATTCAGGTGTGGGAATCAAACCCATCAGCATTACCTGTACCAAAAGGCTTGTAAAGAAAGCCATTGAGTACGCCCTTCAGCAGAAAAGGTCTTCGGTCACCCTTATGCACAAAGGCAACATCATGAAGTTTACAGAGGGTGCGTTCCGGGACTGGGGTTATGAACTGGCGAAAGAGGAGTTCAGGGACAGGATCGTCACTGAAAAAGAACTGTGGGATGAACACAAAGGTAAAATGCCCGGGGGTAAATTACTGATCAAAGACCGGATTGCGGATCAGATGTTTCAGCAGGTGCTGTTGAGGCCTGACGAATACGATGTGGTGGCTACCCCAAATCTGAACGGGGATTATCTGTCAGATGCCTGTGCGGCTCAGGTGGGAGGCTTGGGACTGGCCCCAGGAGCCAATATCGGCGATCATGTCGCTCTTTTTGAAGCGACTCACGGTACAGCTCCCAAATATACAGGCCAGGACAGGGTGAATCCCAGCTCTGTTATTCTTTCGGGTGCCATGATGCTCGAATATATGGGATGGAAGGAAGCGGCTGTTCTTATATTTCAGGGAATAGAGAAGTCCATACAGCAGAAGCGGGTTACTTACGATCTGGAACGTCAGATGGAAGGAGCGACCATACTCAAATGTTCAGAATTCGGAGCCGAGATCGTAAAGAACATGTAAACAAAAGAATAGCGGTTTGCGTCTAACATAGAAAAAGGCAGATACGAGTCTGCCTTTTCGAATTTATAAAGGCCCGTAGAAACTTTGTATGTCTGTATATCGTTATACAAATGAATTCTATTCAGATAAAATGCAGGGAAAATGATCAGAAGAACGGCTGCCAGACGTTTATTCGTACTGGCAAAATACAGCGGGGGGGAGCAAAAATCAGAATATAATTCATACCGAATCCGGTATGAAAAAGGGTTGATCATTTCGCTGGCCGTCATGATAGCGTTCTTTGGATTCTTTAAAAAGAGGGAAACTTACATCAGGCAGTACCGCCCGGCACCTTTGACCGTTTTTGAATTGGATTTTGTGCCGCCCACGTCTCAGAATGCTATATCGAGGCCTCCGTCCCTCCCCAGAGTGCCTGTTCCATCCGAGGATGAATACCTTCCGGAGGATGAAACCATAGAGCTGACCATGCTGGATCTCAGTGAAGACATACCTCTGTTTGACGGATTCGGAGGTGAAGGAGAGGCCAGTCCCTACGGCGGAATGGGACCGAGACCGGTCAAGGAGGTTATCCCTGGATATGCGAAAGAAGAGAGAGACCGGGGTGTGGAAGGTGTTATTGAGCTGATGATCCTCGTCAATTCGAGAGGAACGGTGGACAGTGTGAAAGTGGTCGTTAATTCCACTTCGAGCACCAGGCTTGAAAGAGCTGCTGTGGATGCTGCCTATAAAAGTGCATATGTGCCTGCAAGCCGGGACGGTAAGAAAATCTCCAGGTGGATCAGAAGACCCTACCGTTTCGAAAGGAGATAGAGCTCATGCGGAGTGTTGTTCCGCAAATAGTTCCAGTTCTGGTGATCGGTCTGGTTGTTTTTACGGGGTGCCTGAATCCGTTCGCGCCGGATTTAAGTGAGTCTATAGAATCTTCGGATCTTATCATTACGAAACAGGAAACGCCCGATGAGGTTCTTCAGAATTTTAAAGTTGCATACACCTTCAGGGATTCCCTGCTGTACAGCGATCTCCTCGACACAGCGTTCATTTTTGTTTTTTTTGATCCCAATGAAGGTACTTCGGGAAGGTTTGTTTCATGGGGAAGGGAAGTGGATCTCAAGACCACGGGAAATCTGTTCAGACATTTCGAGATGATAGATCTGGTATGGAACACGACACTCTATGCCTGGGCAAGCGACAGGACAGGCGAGATAAGCAAAAGCTTTACATTGATGCTGATCGGCAGGGACAGTGATATCTCTCTTACCGGCACCGCGCTTTTCTCCTTTCGCCGGTGCAGCGATATGAAATGGCGTATCACAAGATGGAAAGACGAATCGGATATCTGAACGTGACGTGTTCACAGACAAAGGGGAGAGATAGTAAAACAGTATAGAAAATTCTTGATGCATCATGAAAGGATTTTCATTTATAAGATAAAAAGAAAGTCATTCTGGAGATAGACATATGAAACAGATGCGAAAAATTTTTCAGGAGGGTTTTATTGCCCTCTGGATAGCCACACTGGCCTGGACTGGAACAGTATTCCCCCAGTCGTTCGGGAAGAACAAGGTACAGTACCGGGAATTTGACTGGGAATTTCTGCAGACCAGACATTTCGATATCTATTATTATGACGGCGGCCGACTGCTTGCGGAATTTGCGGCGGATGTGGCTGAGTCGAGCTATGTGTCCCTCAAACAGGATCTGCGCTATGAAATTGAAAAACGCATTCCCATTCTGATCTACAACAGCCATAATGATTTCGGACAGACCAATGTAACCTATTCCCTCATTGAGGAATCGGTGGGCGGTTTCACCGAGATTTTTAAGGACAGGGTAGTGATCCCGTTTCAGGGCAATTACGCGGATTTCAGACATGTGATCCATCATGAGCTCACCCATGCGGTAATGTTTCAGATGCTTTATGGAAGAGCAGCCGGGTCCATGGTCATGTCCATGGCCAGATTTCAGGTTCCTCTCTGGCTTGCAGAGGGACTGGCAGAGTATGAAAGCCTGGGATGGGATATCGAGAGCGATATGTACATCAGGGACGCGACGATCAACGGATATATACCCCCTATTGATCAGATGTACGGCTATCTGGTCTACAAAGGCGGCCAGTCCGTACTTCACTATATCGCGGAAAAGTACGGCGGTCCCAAGATCGGGGAAATGCTCGGGAAAATACGTTCTAACCGGAATGTGGAACAGGGATTAAAGTCATCCATCGGAATCGGTATCGAAGATCTCTCGGAACGGTGGCAGAAAGATCTCCGTAAAACGCATTGGCCGGACATTCAGGACAGGAATGAACCTGAAGATATCTCAAAACAGCTGACGGATCATGAGAAGGAAAGGTCCTTCCTGAACAACTCGCCTGCACTCTCTCCAAAAGGCGACAAGATGGTCTTCCTTTCAAGCCGGGCAGATTTTATCGATATTTATCTTATGAACATCATTGACAGTAAAAAGGTAGACAGACTGGTCAAAGGGGAAAGGTCCGATCTCTTTGAAGAGCTGCACTGGCTCAGGCCCGGGATGGATTGGTCTCCGGATGGAAAGAAGATCTGTTTTGCCGCGAAGGGCGGTGATACCGATGCTCTCTATATTCTGGATGTGAATACCAGGGAGATCGAACACATCTATAATTTCGAACTGGACGGTCTCTTTTCCCCCTCCTGGTCTCCGGATGGAAACCAGATCGTGTTCATGGGCATGAAAGGGCCGCAATCGGATCTTTACCTTTTCACCTTTGGTGACAAAGAGCCGGTCCGCCTTACGGACGACATTTTCAGTGACATGAATCCTGTCTGGTCCCCTGCAGGCGGTGAAGTTGCTTTCATATCCGAACGAGGAGAGTTTCTGAGATCACCGGAGGAAGACTACAGGATACAGACACATGACTACGACAATCTCGATCTTTATACAATCGATATCAACACCCGCAGAATCACAAGGCACACGACAGACAGCTCCCATGAACAAAGTCCCGCATTTTCTCCTGATGGCTCACGAATCGCTTTCATCTCAGACCGCTCGGGAGTGAGCAATATCTATATTTTCGACAGAAACACGCAGGAAATCTATCCTATTACCAACCTCTTAACCGGAGTATCCCAGATCTCCTGGTCAAGGGATGGATCGAGGCTTGTATATTCCACATTCTTTAAAGGCGGGTTCGATCTTTATCTCATCAACAACCCTCTGGAAATCAAGCCGGATATAGTTGTGAAGCCAACTCTTTTTGTACAGAATATGGAGAAAAGAAAAATAAAGAAAGTTCCCGGAGAGGATGGGACGAGTCTCGCCATGAACCAGAGCATGGAGAACCTGCCGGAGAAAAAAGAGGTCAATTTCCGCAATTTTGTTTTTGGGGAGGATTTCAAAAAGGGGCGTATGGCTTCTGGATCCGGTCCCAGATCCACTTTTTTGGACACAACAGAATACAAAGACACAGATGGGGAGTACAAGACTAAAAAGTACAAGATCCGGTTTTCTCCGGACATTATTTCAGGTGGCGCAGGATACAGCCAGTTTTTTGGTCTCCAGGGCACATCGATGATCATGCTCTCCGACATACTCGGTAACCATCAGATCAATATCTATACCGATCTCTTTTATAATATCAAGAATTCCAATTTCCAGCTGGCCTATTTCTATCTTCCCCGGAGGACTGATCTGGGTGTGGCTCTCTTTCATTATTCCTACTTGTATTACACGTATTACACGGACGGTTACTATCTGTACTACAATTATATCCGTGACCGGAATTACGGAATGACCCTGTATCTTTCCAGGCCTTTCGACAGGTTCAGGCGCGTGGATTTCGGACTGACTGCTCTGGGCATAGACAGAGACTATGGCGAAATCGATCCGTACGGATACTATTATGGTTATAGCTCAGACTATATGAAGGATCTGGGGAATATTTTCAGACGAAGGGTATTGTTTGTCAACCTCGGTTACAGTACCGATACGGTTATATGGGGCATGACAGGTCCTGTCAATGGGGCCAGGTCCAATTTTAGTTTTGCCTACAGTCCGAAGATCAGCAATGAATACGGGCTTGACTTCTGGACATTCCGGGGAGACTGGCGCAAATATTTCCGTATCAGCCGGGATTATACTTTCGTCATAAGAATGGCAGGCGGAATGTCGGGAGGACAACAACCTCAGCACTTCATGCTGGGAGGAATGGCCGGATGGATCAATTATCAGTTCAACGAGATATCGAGTGAGTACTGGAGCAGCGATATGTTCTACTTCTCGACTTTTGAAACACCTCTGAGAGGAGCGGTCTATTATGAGCTAATCGGAACCCGTTTCTTCCTGAGCAATCTGGAGTTCCGGTTCCCGCTGATCCGGTATCTGATACTCGGCTGGCCGCTTCCCATAGGATTTCAGGATATCCGCGGAGCGATCTTTCTCGATATGGGTTCTGCGTGGGACAACGACAGGGCATGGAAACCTTTTACAGGCGCAACCCTGTCCATGCCCAGGCTGAATGATCTGGTAGCCGGTTACGGGATCGGGCTCAGGATGAATCTGGGCTTTTTCCTGATCAAATACGATATGGCATGGAGAACGGATTTTGCAAGCACTAGCAATAATGCTGTCCATTACTTGACGTTGGGTGCGGAGTTCTAAAGAGAAAGTAAATCCGGCACAGTGAGATTGTTTGAAAGGAATGCCAGACAAAAAAAGAGGTATCCATGAGATCGAGGGTGTTTATCAGATTACTGGCATGTTTTATAGCGGCAGCAGGTATTTTGCCTGCCCGGACAGAACAGGTTCAATGGGAAATATCGGTCTATCCGCAGGAGCTTGCGTCAGGTGAAAAGGGTCAGATGACAATAATCTGCCGTATTGCTCCGGGATTTCATGTCAGCGCTGTTGCCCCCACCCTTTTCGAGATCGATCCGGATCCGCTTCCCGGACTTGTCTTCGAATCCCCCCGGTATCCCTCATCCATAACGGATCATTGGGGATCTGTATACAGAGACTCGGCGAGGATTACTGTTCCCTTTAAAGTGGCCGGCGGAGCTGTACAGGGGCAGACGAAACTTACCGTCAATTTAAAATCACAGCCCTGTGATGAAAAGAGCGGCATCTGTTATGCTCCCCAGACAGAGAAAGTGGAAACAAATTTTACCGTACTGGCAGGAGGACAATCACAGGGACTTGAGGGGCGGCTCAACCGGGCACTGGAAAGTGAGTCGATACTGGCCTTCTTTCTGGTCTTTTTAGGCGGGCTCCTGACCAGTATGACTCCGTGCGTGTATCCCATGATACCGATCACCATAGCAGTGATAGGCGCGCAGGCATCAGGCGGCCGCATGAAAGGATTTGTTCTTTCGCTCTTTTATGTTCTGGGTATGGGAGTTACTTTTTCAGCGCTCGGCGTAATAGCAGCAAAGACGGGAGGATTGTTTGGCGCTTATGCAAAACATCCGGTGGCCATCGGGATAATATCAGCCATTTTTTTCATCATGGGATTATCCATGCTGGGTATTTTCGTGATGCAAATGCCCGCATCTGTGGCCACGCGTCTCAGAGGCAAAAAACGCAGTGGTTATGCGGGTGTCTTTCTCACAGGATTGCTTGCGGGGCTGGTGGTATCTCCCTGCATCAGCCCTCTTCTGGTCGTGATTCTGACCTGGGTCGCCAGAAGCGCTTCGGTTGTTATGGGTGCAGGGCTTCTCTTTACATTCGCGATGGGACTCGGGGTCCTTTTCATCCTCATCGGTACTTTTTCGGGTATTCTGAAAAGCCTCCCCCGGTCAGGCGGATGGATGGGTATGATCGAGCACGCATTCGGTCTGGTACTCATCGCTCTGGCCATTCTGTTCATCAAACCGATATTATCCATTTTTGCATACAGAATTATCTGGTCCATGTTTTTGATAATACTGGGTACGTTTCTCGGAGCTTTTACTCCCCTTGAGAAAGAGGCTTCCGGAAAACAAAAGCTGGGGAAAGCAGCCGGTCTTTTTATCATTCTGGTTGGAGGGTGTCTTCTGTTCTTCGGCTTTTCAGATGAAATGGGATGGAAGGGCACTGCCGTTGAGCCCTCACAGGAGATGGAAATATCCGGGGAAGGCTGGCTGACTTCGGATACAGAGGCTTTCAAAGAGGCATCTGTCAGCGGAAAACCCGTGCTTCTGGATTTTTTCGCAGAATGGTGCGCTGCCTGCAAGGAACTGGATGAAAAGACCTGGCCGGACCGGACAGTAAAAATGGAACTGGACCGCTATATTCGGGTCAGGCTTGACCTCACCCGGCTCAATGAACGGACAAGGGAACTTCAGAGAAAATACCGTGTCATAGGAATGCCTACCGTAATCCTTTTAGATTCCGGATCAAAAGAGATTTCGCGATTTGAAGGATTCCAGCCGCCGGATTTTGTAGTGAAATTTTTACAAAGTCATATCAGAAAACTCTCATGAAAACCAGACATCTCTTCGAAGAATTCCCGTATCTGAAGGAATTCGACGCCCGGATTGTGAACTCAGGGCAAAAAAACGGCGTGAACACAGCGGTACTGGACCAGACCCTGTTCTATCCCGCTTCCGGGGGGCAGCCGGCAGACCGGGGCTGGCTGGGAGAGATCCGTGTGACAGATGTGGTTGAGGAAGGAGAGGTGATTGTTCACCACCTGGAAAAAGAACTCCCTGCCGGTGATGTTGTGCACGGAAGGATCGACTGGGAGCGCAGGTTCGATCACATGCAGCAGCATACTGGGCAGCATATCCTGTCACAGGCCTTTTACCAGAAGACGGGGGCAGAGACCATAGGGTTTCACCTTGGAGAGTCCATTTGCACCATTGATCTTGATAAAAACCTGGATGAAGAGGGTATGCTCACTTTGGAGTCCGGGGCGAATGCGATTATTTTCGATAACCGGTCCGTTCACGTAAGATTGATCAGCGGGGAAGACCTTAAAAAATATCCCATGCGTAAACCGCCGGCTGTAATTCCCGCCCGCGTAATAGAAATTGAGGATTATGATTTCGTCGGTTGCTGCGGGACCCATGTCAGACGGACCGGAGATGTGGGTATCATCAAAATCCTCAGGTCGGACCGATATAAGGGGGGGACCCGGATCACATTCGTCTGCGGCAGGCGCGCCCTGCTGGATTTTCAGAAAAAAACGGGCCTGTTGCGGCAGGTCGGACGTCTTTTTCATATAGGGGAGGATGATCTTCTCGGTACGATACAAAACCTGTTCGAAGAGAAGAAGATACTGTTAAAAAGGATCAGTGACCTTCTGGAAAATTCGCTGGTTATCGAGGCCGGCAGGCTTAAAGAGAAAGCGGACCGTCTGGGAGACCGTCTTTTTGTTCATATACTCTTCCATGACAGGGATACGGAAGAGGTACAGATGCTGGTTCGGATACTCTGCCGGTCGAATGGAGTCATCGCTCTTGCCGGATCCGCCGGTGAAAAAGGGATTCTGGTTCTGGGGAGATCACAGGATGTGGATCTCGATGTCCGGCCGCTGATCCGGCACGCATGCGAGATCATGCCCGGCAAAGGGGGCGGCAGTCCGTCCCTCGCGCAGGCTGCCTCACAGGATATCATTGCACTGGAAAAAGCGTTCGCAATCCTCAGGGACGACCTCTATCGCGTTTTCTCTCCGTCCCGGTAAGCACATCCACTGCTTCTGTCGTTCCATTTTCTTGATTTTCATCCCAATTTTGTGTATACTCAATACCATGATGAACCATATGATCACATTGACTATAGAGATGGATGAGCCGGATCAGAAAGAGCTGATTCAGAAGTTCCAGTCGGCCAGGATTTTCTGGAAAGGAAAGGGATTCGATAGCGCCCTTTATCGGGATGGCAGCCGTAAAAGCCGTTTGATTATCACGTTCTCCACAAAGAAATCAGTGGATGAGTTCGCGGATATCATTCAGAATGATGAACAGGCCAGAGCCTTCTTTGAACCCATGCGAAATGCAGAGAGCCGGGTCCTCATCTCATTCCTGGAAAGGGTCCTGTGAAAGAATCCTGGCATTCCTTACTGAAACGCTCTGTTACCTATCCTTCGGACCTTCCTTCTTCGATGCAGGGGATTGACAGATCCATGAAGGTGATAGAACGATATCCGATGAAGATCAATCCCTATTTTCTGAAGGTCGCTGATGATGGTTTCGGTCCTCTGGGCCGGCAGGTGATCCCGGATGTCCGTGAGCTGGAAGACAGGGAAGGGATGGTGGATCCTCTTGCAGAGGACAGCAACAGTCCTGTCGCCTGCATCACTCACCGCTATCCTGACCGCGTTCTGTTCCTCGTATGCGGGGAATGCGCTGTTTACTGCCGTTTCTGCACACGGAAGAGGAAGATTGGAAAATGGGAGCCCCCGAAAGATGAGGCTATTGAGGAGGGATTCCGTTACATCAGGGGAAACAGGTCCATTCATGATGTGCTCCTTTCCGGTGGGGATCCGTTTCTTCTGTCCGATGCAAGGCTTAAATGGATACTGGAAACGGTGAAGGCCATCCCGCATGTCGGAGTGGTCAGAATCGGGACGCGTGTGCCATGCGTGCTTCCTCAGAGAGTCACATCCGGATTGATTGCCGTACTGAAACGGTTTTTGCCTTTGTACATCAATCTTCATTTCAATCATCCTGACGAAATAACGAAGGATGCCCGTATTGCCTGTCTTGCCCTTCTGAAAAGCGGATGTCACCTCGGAAGCCAGACAGTTCTTCTGAAAGGGGTGAATGATCACCCTGAGACTGTCATGCGTCTCGTGAAGACACTGATTCAGACGGGTATAAGACCGTACTATCTCCTTCAGGCGGATCTGACAAAAGGTACCGGACATTTCAGGACATCGATCCACGAAGGGCTGAACATTCTCAGTTATTTGAGAGGGAGGGTATCAGGACTGGCCATTCCGCAGTATGTGGTGGATCTTCCGGGCGGCGGCGGAAAAGTTCCACTAGTACCGGAATATCTGGTGAGAAAGGAGGGCGGGGACTGGATTTTCAGGAATCCTTTTGGGCGAGAGTACAGATATCCCGGAGGGGAAGGACCTCACTCATAGGATACTGAAGCGGGAAGACTGATGGATATAACAATGCCGGGTGCTGTTTATCCCGTGTGAGAACACGGGTACCGGCTGTTTGGAAAGCGGAACGAACGGCTTCAAAGAGAGATGAATGCGGGCACTGAAAGACTACAAAGCACTGAGCACCCGGAAGGGAAGAGAGGAAAGCGGGATGTTCATGGCCGAAGGAGAAAGAGCGATACGCCTGATCATTGACACGCAGCCAGGTTCTATCGTAGAGATCCTTTGTACAGAAGCCTTTGCAGGTCTCGCCTCCGGGTTTCCTGTGCGGTTCCTCAGTGAAAAGCAGTACAGGCAGATCAGCCCGCTCCAAAATCCCCAGGGAGTGGGAGTGGTCCTGCGAATCCCGCCGGAGGTCTCATTATCCTCGCTGCCGCAGGATCCGGGGGAATCCGTTGTCCTGCTTGAGGACATCCAGGATCCCGGAAATGTGGGGACCCTGGTACGTACTGCTGCGGCATTCGGTTTTTCCGGAGCCGTACTGAGTGAGCATTCAGCGGATCCCTTTTCACCCAAGGCAGTACAGGCATCTGCAGGTACCCTGTTGAATCTATGGATACGCAGAACGGCCTCTTATCTGGAACTCTGTGATGCGCTGAAGGAACTGGGATATCAGCTTGTGGGCACGGCACTGAAAGGAGAGGAAAGAACGGATGTTCTCCTTCATGCTGATAAGCTGTTGCTCGCCCTCGGGAATGAAGGCAGCGGTCTTACGAAAGCTCTCACAGAGAAATGCGGAATTACCATCAAACTGCCCATGCGTTCCGGAACTGCGGAATCGTTGAATGTGGCCTTGACCGGGGGCATATGCATGTACCTGAGATCTCAAGGCAGGACAGGGAATAAAGAAATACGGCATAAGTCTTCCGGAAACTGAAAGAGAGTAAATATGATCCGTGTTGCTGATCCTGATGATCAGAAGAAGATTGAGGAAATATATCGTGAAAAACAGGAGCACATTTTCCGGTACTGGAACGATCTGGACCGGTTTTCCAGGGACAAATTGATGGAGCAGGTCAGGGAGCTGGATTTCGGCCTGCTCCGGAAACTCTGGCGAATGTGCCTGAATGAGAAAAGGACAAAACACAGATCCATGCATCTGGAACCGGCTGAATTTATTCCGATACCGGGGACAGAAGAGGAACGCAGGCGGGCAGCGGAGGCCGGGGAGAGGGGAGAACAGGTGATCCGGGAGGGGAAAGTAGGAGCGTTTCTGGTAGCCGGAGGGCAGGGTACGAGGCTTGGATTCGCCGGACCGAAAGGGATGTTCCCTGCCGGGCCTGTCACAGGCAAGACTCTATTCGAAATGCACGCGGAAAAGATAAGGGCCGCAATAGAGCGGTATGGTACATCCATCCCCTGGTATATCATGACAAGCGAGACCAATGACGAAGAGACACGCTGTTTCTTTGAAGAAAAACGGTTTTTCGGTATACCCGAAAATGATATCTGCTTTTTCATGCAGCGCATGATCCCGGCCCTGGATGTAAACGGAAAACTCATTCTGGATGCGAAAGATCATATTTTTACAAGTCCGAACGGCCATGGCGGGTCTTTGCTTGCACTCGTCGAGAGCGGCGCTGTGAATGATATGAAACAGCGCGGAACCGAGTTCCTTTCGTATTTCCAGGTTGACAATGTGCTGATCAAGATCATAGATCCCTGTTTCATAGGGTATCATGTCATGGCAAAAGCGGAGATGTCCTCCAAAATGCTCTTGAAAAGGGATCCGGACGAGAAAGTGGGAGTATTCGGTCTCAGAGACGGCAGGCTCAATGTCATTGAGTACAGCGATCTGAGCGAAGCGGATAAATATGCACGCCATCCATCGGGGCAGCTCATCTATGGAGCCGGGAGCATTGCGATCCATCTGATCAATGTTGCATTCGTCGAGGAAGAAGTCAATAACGGATTCAAACTGCCCTATCATATCGCTTTTAAAAAGATACCCTTCATCAGTAAGGAAGGGAAAACGATCCTGCCTGAAACGGCAAACGGATACAAATTTGAGACGTTTGTGTTTGACGCGCTGGGGGATACGACCCGGTCCGTAGTAATGGAAGTGGAACGCGGTGAGGAGTTCAGTCCCATCAAGAACAGAGAGGGAGAAGACTCTCATATGACAGCGGTTAGAGATCTCAGCAGATATTTCGGGGAATGGCTTCAGGCTTCAGGCGTTCTGGTCCCTGTGGATGAGGAGGGGAATGTGACAGCCAGGATAGAGATCAGTCCTCTCTTTGCAGACAGCCGGGATGCATTCCTCAGTAGATGGAATGGGACTGTATCGTTCAGGAACTCTCTGTATATTGGTCCTGAATGTGTGGAGGCTCAATAATGAATGCCATCGACAATATCATCATGTATATTAAAAGCCCTGAGATACTGCAGAATCTGATTTTTACTGCGCTTGGAATCCTGATTCTGATCTTTGTTCATTTTTCGAGCGGCCGACTGTTGAAACAGTTCAAGTCAGGATCGAAGAAAATGGTTTTTTACAGAAAATGGGTGGACAATGTTTTTCTGATCCTGTTCATCCTGTTCATGATCCGGATCTGGGCTGTGGCAAGACTGCTGGATTATTTCCAGAATCCTGACTTCGATAAGATATTTCAGTCGGTTTTCTCCTTCGGCATCATCTATATACTGCTCTATTTCGTGAGACAGTTCATCAATTCACTAAAAATGGATATACAGCAGAGGTATCAGTACAGAAAAAGAGCGAACATGATAGCGGCTCTTATTTATTTCCTCTACCTGATACCTGTATGGGCCGGGAGTACGAAGCAGTGGGCAACGATGTTGTCCGTGATGGGTGCCGGTGTTGCCCTGGCCCTTCATGAAGTCCTTCTGAATATTGCGGGCTGGCTGTACATTTTGATCCGGCATCCCTATAAAACAGGCGACCGCGTAGAAATGATGGGGGTCAGGGGGGACGTGATCGATATCAAAGTTTTTCAGACAGCGCTTCTGGAGATAGGAAATTGGGTCCATGCGGATCAAAGCACAGGAAGGGTTGTACATATGCCAAACGGACAGGTTTTTAAAAGCCCGTTCTTTAATTATACCAAAGGATTCGAATTTATATGGAACGAGATTTCAATACTGGTGACATATGAAAGCAACTGGGAAAAGGCCAGGGAATGGCTTCTTCAATTCGGAGAAGAGGAGAGCCGTGAAGTGCAGGCTGTCGCAAAGAAAAAGATCGACCGGATGGGCCGCGAATATCTTATTTACTATCAGCAGGTCGATCCTGTTGTGTATACTCGGATCGAGGACAGCGGTGTGAATCTGACCCTGCGCTATTTGACGGATGTGAAGATGGGCAGGCCCGGAGAAGACAGGATCACTCAGAAAATCCTCCGTACCGTTGCTCAAGCCAGGGATGTGGATCTCGCTTATCCCACCTACCGGATTTACAAGAGGGGAGAGAAGAGCGAGTGATAACCGTCTCCCCGCATAAATACTTCAGGACGAGATGAAGACAGAAGGATTGAAAAAATCCAGATGGAGGAGCATTGCCAGAAAACTGTTGAAGGGGATTCTGTGGTTTTTGGTATCCCTGATTCTGCTCGTGATTCTCGTGCTGGTCTCTATCTGGAAGATCGTGCCGGAGAAGACCCTGAAGCATATCCTCGTGAATCAGGTCTCTCGGGCTACGGGAAGGCCATTCCAGCTCGATGGAATAAGGATCAATCCTTTCGGCGGGCTTGATATGAGCGGTATCACCCTCGGATTCACGGAAGCAGAGAACGTAAAGGACGGAGCTTTGTTCCATCTGGACCGGTTGTCCCTGCGGTTCCGGCTGCTCGGCCTGCTCAAACGCAGAATAGAGATCACCCAGGTACTCATCGACGGACCGCAGATCCGTATCATCCCCCTTGTTCCGGATTCCACTAAAGTCAAAGAGAAACCGGCTGCACGGGATTCGGTGTCCATGAAACCCATGCCTTTTTCCATCAATCTTTTTTCGCTTGTCTTGAGCAATTTCCGTATGCGCCTGCATCCCTCCCCGCCCTCTTCGGTTGAGGAGATAGCTCTGGAAGGACTGAATCTTCATGTTTCAGATCTCCACTTCCCCAATAATTTCAACGAGGACAGCGAAAATATACGGGGTGAAATAAGGCTTTTTTCGGATCAGGGACAGGCGACCGTCACAGTCGAGAATGAGCCCTACATGGCGGACGTTCACTTGGACCTTCTTCTGAAATGGAAACCGGGGAACCAGTGGCATTTCACAGCGGAGGCCGATGTTCAGAATCCGGGAATAAAGGAGGGGATAGAGCTGGATGCGGACATTTCAGGGACCGCATATGGTGAATCGGTGCAGCTGAACAGGATCGCTCTGCGGCTTGCGGGTCAGGAATGTCTTCGGGTCAGAGGGTCCATGGTTTACCGGAATCCGGATGTGGAATTCGATCTGGCCATCGGGGGTGACGGACTGGATCTCAGAAGGACAAAAATGTGGGCTGAAAGTTTGATCAGGGGAGAAAATAGTGCAGTCCAGGATTCCATGGACATCCGGGGCATTCTTGAAGTTATCGAGGGAAGAATTTACGGGACACAGGATAATATACAGTTCAGCATGGGATCCCATCTGAAGAACGGCCGGCTGTCTTTACCAGGACTGCTTGCGGAAGAAATAAAGATCGACCTGGGTGCGAGCGGAGCGATAAAAGGCAAGATCATTGAAAACGGGAAGATATCCGCCAGGCTCGGTACAGGCTTTGAATATGCCATGAGCGATTCTGTGGAATTCAATGTGGACTGGATCGCGGTAAACCTTGCTTCCAGCCTGGATTCCGGGGGGCTTCCGGAGAATACGAGACTGACAGGCGATGTGAGCGGCCTTCTGGGAGGAACTCTGAACCTCGATATGAGCCTCCGTCCTCCCCGGGGATCAGAAAAGGGCTGGCAAAACCAGGTGCTTGAAGGAGAACTGCACTGCGATACACTCCGGCTCGGGAATATGCCCGGAATGACACCGGGGATTGATGGCCTGGTGAATCTGGGTATAAACGTCTTTGCAGCGGACCTCGACAGTATTTTTCTTGATCTGAAAGTTCTTTCTCCAGGTGTTGCCTATCCTGCAGGAAAGGATACTGCCGTGACACCAGTATTGTTTTTTATCACACATGCGGTTGCTTCCACAGATACGCTTTTCTCCAATTGGGATCTCAAAGCGGACATGGCATTTAACGATCTGCTCAGCGCGGATATCTCCGGTTCCTTTTTATCAAAAGAAAAAATGTTTACGGGATCTCTTGAGAAATGCACGATGATTAACGCCGGTATCCCTGACTATCTGCCACAGGCAGTGCTGGAACAGATGCAGGGATTTTCTGTGACCGGACAGGAAAGACTTGATCTGCATACAGAAGGACGTATTGAAAAAGAGTCACTCCTCCTCACAGCAAGAGGTGAACTGAAACTGGAGCAAATAGGGATCGGGATACCTTCTCAGGGGATGCAGGTGAAGGGGGTGGAAGGACTTTTACGTTTTTACGGGGATATGACAGGCATGGAAGGGGACGCCGATGTTCGCGTGGCGCATGTGTTCGTGGAGAAAATGCGGCCTGATCCCATTACGGGCAGTCATATCGGATTCCGGTTCGGAATGCGGGTCCCGGACAGTTTGTGGGTTCACGAAGGCCGGTTTTCAATCGAATCCTTTGGTGTGAACGGAGCGTTTTCAGCGAAAGCCGGGCAGTTGCAGACGGATCCGGTGATCATGGCGGATCTGGAACTGGCTGCCGACATGGATGAGATCCGGGTCACTCCGGAGATGCAGGTGGATGGATCCCTGAAAGCGAGTCTGGGTGTGAGAAGCGTTGATGCAGAAAAACAGTGGATCCATGTGTCCGGAGTCATCGAAACAGATTCGCTTGATTTAAAAGGCCAGGGGTTTCAGGTCAGACAGGCTTCAGGGAAAATACCGTTCAGCCTGGACATGGATCTCAAGAATCAGAAAGCGATACCGGATCCGGAATACAGTCCGCCTTCATGGATACAGTATGAACGTTTCCGTGCCATTTACAGGAACCTTTCGCCCGAACTGGGGACCCTTTCCATCCGGGAAATAGTCTTTGCTGATTATCGCATTGAAGATCTGGTGATGGACTTGTCACTTTCAAAGGGTTTCCTGCACATTCCCATGCTCTACCTGAAAGTGCTCGGGGGGAATATAGGAGCTTCAGTGCTGGTCAATGCCGGAACAGGGGATCCCGGCAGCATCCGTTATGAGATCAGGGCTCAGGCCTCCCAGATCAATTCCGCAGCTCTCACTCCTGAAGGAGGAAGCGGAAAGGAGGAAACCGAGCTCAATGCTTCTCTGTCCTTCCAGGGTAAGGGGGTAGATCTGAAACAGGGTGTCGATGTAGAGGGATTCTTTCATATCACCCAGATCGGTCCGCGGTTTGCCAGCACGCTGCTTAAAGGGATGGATCCGAAGGGAACAGACCGGTCCATTCGCATGACGCGACGCCTGCTCGATGCGGGATGGAAACCCAAACTTTTTTCATTTGAACTGCGGCACGGGTATGTATATCCGGCCCTGGAATTGTCACAGCCCTGGTTCTCACCTGTGCGCATTCCGGGGAAGCTGGAATACGGGCGCCTGCCGCTGGAATTTTTCATTGCATCCGGTTTAAAAGGACAATAATGAAAATAAGGAGGTAAAGACCATGAGAATGATGTCGATCTTTACAATGTTCCTCATCTTCACGGGGTGCGCGATCAGAGCTCCGGAGGTGAAGGTAACAGGCGAAAAAACAGCTCTGGAACAGGAGGTCCTCGGGACCTACCAGGAGATGGAGGAGGATACCTGGATGATTGCTTCGAGCCGCGCTGCGAATGCAGAAAGCAGCGTCAATATCTCTTCAGAGAAACGCAAAGTACTCGAAGCCCTTCAGGAACAAAAATTCAACAAGGACGATATTGACGAGTTCAAAAAGAAGGGATATGTCGGTGAGAACAGCGATGGGTTCCTGGATATCCGAACCTCGAACGAGCTGGAGCAGAGCGCAGAAACCAGGGCGCTTGTAAAGCAGATCGTTGATGAGGAAAACAATGCCCGCCGCATCATCATGAACCGGGTTATTGAGCTCAACGATTCACTGAAAAAGGCCGAAGAAAAAGAAGTGCTCAACATATTCGCACGGATGAATCAGGAAAACTCACCGGGCGGAACCTGGATTCAGGGTTCAGACGGAACCTGGGCAAAGAAGTGAGATGATGACCGGTTTCCGAAAAAAATTCTTTTTCATTCTCCTCGTTTTCGTCCTGCCAGCCTTTCCACTGACCGGGGATGAGCTTCAAGAGGTGAAGCAGGTCACAACGCATCCTGCTCTGGACTATTCACCTTCGGTCTCTTCCGACGGGAAATGGCTGGCTTTCACATCCGAGAGATCGGGGAATCTGGACATATGGGTCAAGCTCCTCCCGCGCGGTCACGAGTTTCAGGTGACTTTTCATCAGGCGGAAGATACGGATCCCGTATGGGCTCCGGACGGATCTGCCCTTGTCTTTGTTTCAAAGAGAAGGGATGCTCAGGGAGATCTGTGGATGCTTCGCCTGGATCTGGAAAAGGGAGTTCCAAGGGGAAAACCCGTTCAGCTGACCCGGCATCTGGGAATGGACAGAGATCCTTCCTGGTCTCCGGACGGCAGGTATGTCGTCTATGTGTCCGATGAAAATGGACAGCCGAACCTGAGAATTTTAAAGATCGCTTCCGGACAAAGCGAATCCCTTACGCTGAGCGGAGGTATTGAACCTCACTGGTCTCCCCGGGAATCCTGGATCGTATTTACCTCGTTCCGGTTCGATCCAGGAGGAGATCTCTGCATTATCTCCACGGATAATCCGGAAAAGCCGGATGTCCCCGGCAGAGTATTCCCGGTCACCTGGGGGCCCTTTCTGGACTGCCAGGCAAACTGGAGCCCGGATGGTAAGTCTCTCGTTTTCGTGCGCTATGACCGGGATACGGATGAGGATGGGGTGGTGACACCCGGAGATAACGG
>CAYXFJ010000016.1:6126-22087 GCA_964464265.1 uncultured bacterium | reverse complement strand
GCCATAAGAGTGATCGTATCCCTGAGTTTTCTGTTTACACCGCTGAACAGCAGCTGTTCGAGTTTTTCTTTGTCTTTCTCGCTGACAGCAACTTCAATGTCCGGCTTGCCCGCCCATTTGCCGACGATTTCAAGCAGCAGATCCTTTAAAAAAGTTTCCGAAAGGTTTTTATCGACTTCCATCTTGAAAACACGGTCAAAAAGTTTGAGTATATCTTCTTTCATGAGAAGCCGGGCATCACGGGCTGCCTGCTGTATGGCCAGTTCCGCATTCTTCTGGAATTTCCCGGTTTCCTCTCTGGCCTTTTCTATGATTTTTTCCGCTTCCTGCCGGGCTCCTTTGCGGATCTGCTCGGCCTCGTTCTCTGCAGCCCCGATCATTTCTTCAGAGGTTTTCTGTGCCCCTTCTATACCCTCTTTTTTGATCTTTTCTATGAGTTCTTCAATTTTGATGTCCATTCAGGCTTCTCCCACATTGATTCAAGGTCAATGATCATCGCAGACAATGTTAATCGTGAATTAGTATTGAAAAACAGGCCGGTGAGTGTTGGATCCGAGAGTACCTGGTCAGGTACGTATTATATGAGATCACCTGTGCGCTGAAAACTCGTGGTCTTGTTGCCTGCCTTACAATACGATCCTCAGAAAATCTGATATGCTATACCAGCCTTAGACCGGCCGCAATTGTTTCTCCACATGCGGTCAGGTGGAACCATTGGTCTTCGAGTGTTCCCTGGATTCGCTTTCGTCTTTCATCTTACATTTGCCGTCGAACACAGCTCCTTCATCCACAGTCAGGAGGGAGGCTTTGATATCTCCGAGGACTTTCGATGTGGATTCCAGAAGCACTTTTCCTGAGGCAGTAATATTGCCCCTGACCAGGCCGGCGAGATAGACGTTCTTCGCCTGAATCTGACCTTCGACAGATCCCTCTTTTCCTATAACCACCGTATCCAGTGTATGGATATTACCATTCACCCTGCCATCGATCCGCATACTGCTCTGAATGCGCATGTTCCCTTCGATAACAGTATTTTTCCCTATAATCGTGTTCAGATCACCGCTCCGGGTGAAATCTGAGCTCGTTTTCCCTGTTTTCAACTTCCGCTCCTTGATTTGTTCGCAGTACCGCTCATCCTCCCCCACCCCGTGTTCTCCGTAATGCATAGATGAATTCTACAGGATTTATTGGCTTCCCATCCTGCCAGATCTCGAAATGCAGATGCGGTGCAGAACTGACGCCCGAACTTCCCAGAAGGGCGATAGGCTGACCTTTCTGCACAAAATCTCCCTGATGAACCAGGGTACGGATGGCATGGCCGTAATAGGAATACAGACCCCCTCCATGTGCAATAATGACCATATTTCCGTAATCAGGCGTCCAGTCTGTGATCAGCACAGTGCCCGCACCTGCAGCCCGTATGGTGGTTCCCTTCTTGCTCGCGATATCTATGCCATTATGGCTCTCTTTCACGTACCAGTCCGCTTTCCGAAAATGGGTTGTCAGAAATCCTTCCACTGGCAGCAATGTAGGCATAAATTCCGGATTGAAGAAATCCGATTCACGGGCGCTCATCAGGTAGGGCAGAGTGTTGACACTACCCGTTCCCGGTTCTTCCTCCCCCGTCCTGAATGCCGGGTCCCTTTTTGGCTGCTGAAGAGGAACGGGCATTTCTTCCTCAGTTTCTTCCCCTTCCATCTCCAGAGAAAGCCCAAGCGCTTTTCTTAACCGCTCATGATAGAGCTGGTTTTTACGGAATTCCTTCTCAATCTCCCTGATCTGCTCGTTTGAAGCTTTAAGCTCCTCATTCTCCTGTTTCAGCGCGGTACGTATTTTATTCGCGCGCATCCATTGAAAATAGCCGACAATACCGAAAATCAGATGAAAGGCGAGAAGAACGCCTGCACAGAGGATCAGCAACCCTTTGAAATAGCTCATTGTGATGGATTTGGGATCCTGATCCTGATTCGGAACAAAGATGAGAGAGAACTGGCGTTTTCTGTTTCTTTTATTAATCACGAATTTATTGATCATGAGTTCATCTGCCGGATTTCTCAGTTAGAACATCTATTATGCGTTCAAGGTCTTCATTTGAATAATAAGTGATCTCGATCTGACCGGATGCAGTATTCCTTGACCTGATCCTGACCTGCGTTCCCAGCACGGATCTGAGCCTGTCCTCGATCTCCACCAGGAAGGGGGATTTTACGGAGCTTTTTTTCTCGGATTTCCCAGGCTCCATGCTCTCCCTGACCAGGTCCTCCACTTTTCTTACATTCCATCCCTGCTTTACGATTCGTCGCCAGATCCGCGTCTGCTCCCCCTGTGACTGGAGACCCATAAGCGCCCTGGCATGGCCCATGGTGATCTCCCCTTTCCTGAGGCTTTCCTGTATCACGGCAGGCAGTTTCAGCAGCCGGATGAAATTGGCCACTGTTGCACGGTCCTTGCTGACCTTTCGGGCTACAGCTTCCTGGGTCAGTCCGTATTCTTTCTGCAAACGATCATAGGCTCTTGCCAGCTCCATGGGATTCAGATCTTCCCTTTGAATATTCTCGACAAGGGCTAACTCGAGCATCTGATCCTCGGACGCCACATCCATGACATAGGCGGGAATGGTGCGGAAACCCAGCTCCTGTACAGCCCGCAGTCTCCTTTCTCCTGCAATAAGCTCGAATCCGTCATCCGTCTTTCTCACGGTGATCGGCTGTATCACCCCGTTTTCAGTGATGGATTGTTTGAGCTCATCAAGACCCCGCGGATCGAACTCCACTCTCGGCTGAGACGGATTGGCTCTTACTCTTGCCACTTCCACTGCAAAGAGGGACTCACCGCGGGATTGCTCATCCTCAGGGGAGATTTGAGGAATCAGGGCTTCGAGACCCTTACCCAGATGTTTTCGCTTCATGGGATATGATCTCCTCTGCCAGATTCATAAAATTCTCGGATCCCGTGCACACAGCGTCATAGAGAATGACAGGTTTGCCGAAACTGGGAGCCTCACTGAGACGTACGTTGCGGTGTATGACCGTAGTGTAAACTTTATCTTCGAAAAATTTTCTTACATCCTGCGCGACCTGGTGGGAGAGGTTCAAACGGTTATCGAACATGGTCAGCAGGACTCCTTCCACTTCCAGCCCCGGATTAAGATTTTTCTGCACAAGCCGTATGGTCTTCAAAAGCTGGCTCAGTCCTTCCAGCGCATAGTATTCACACTGAATGGGAATCAGGACCGACTGGGCTGCAGTCAGGCCGTTGATGGTCAGCAAACCGAGCGAAGGCGGGCAGTCGATGAAAATGTATTCATACTCGTTCATCACGTCGGCCAGGGATTCCTTGAGCACTTTTTCTCTACCAATCAGATTGATAAGCTCAACCTCCGCTCCTACGAGCCTGATACTCGACGGGACCAGCTTCAGATAGGAGATAGCAGTAGGCACAATGACATTGCGCATTTCCTGGTCTTTCAGCAGTACCTCATAGATGCTCTCCTCCACCTCGCTATGGTCTATTCCCAGTCCGCTCGTTGCATTCGACTGCGGATCTATATCCACAAGAAGTGTCGGCTTCTCCGCTACAGCGATACAGGCGGCCAGGTTCACGGCCGTCGTAGTTTTACCGACACCGCCTTTCTGATTTGCGATTGCGATGATTTTTGGCAATCTTTCCTCGCAAAAAGTTTGAATCAATAAATATACGATGAATCCTTTTTAAATGCAAGATACAAAAAAGGTGTTTTTTGCGGTTTTTACCCCTTGCCTGCCCCTTCCCTGAGTAATACCGTCCCCGTTGATATAAACTCAGAGCATGGCTTTGCGCTTGCGGATGAACCACTCCGAACTGAGGAGCAGCAGGATAATGATGAGCATCCATGATCCCTGTCTGAACATGATCTCCCGCACAGAAACCACGGTTCTCCGGTCAAAATGAAGACTGCTGATGATGCTGTCAAGACTGTCCGGTGAACCGGAACGGCCGCCCGAAACAGATGCAAGCGCGGCCATCTGTTCCGGGTCAGCTCTTGTATCCAGAAATTCCAGATTCAGTTCCGAAACAAAAAACTCGCCTTCATCCCCGCCCAGATTTTTCCCCTCCAGAATAGCTTCTATCCGGACTTTATAGTTACCTTTCTCGAAAAGCGGCAGAGTCTTATGGTACCTTCCCATTCCGGCATCCTCCAGAATGATGGAGCTCCGGCCGGAAGGTGTCTCTGTAACAGCAGTCACATCCGCCCCTTCAAGAGGACGGTATGTCTCATCATAAACCTGAACAAAGAATCTGACTTCGTCCCCGGATCTGAACAGAGTTTTTTCCATTTCAAGACGCACCCGCGAATCCGTCTCACGTGTGGAGAGCCAGCGTATGGACTGGCTTAAGAAATGGCTGAGTACACGATTGTCCCTGCCTATGCCCCACATGAGAAGATCCCAGCGGTAAATTCCGGAACCCAGAAAAGCGAGGGACTTCTCCTCCTCAAAATGCCGGACAACAAGGAGCGGGATTCCGGCATCATTCCCCTCCTGGTTTTCAGGTATTCCTCTGAGCAGCACACGGGAATCCGGTCTTACCTGTACAGACACCGGACAAAGGACCGGCGGCAGCTCCTGCCATATATTCCTCGTCTCCTCCCCTGCCCCCATCCGGATCACCGGATGCAGTTCCCCTTCCGGTGTGATCTGCGGAATCCCTGTAAGCCGGTTCGTTCTCGCAGCAAGAAAAGGAAGCAGCGGCTGGATATCCCGGAGCTTCGAAAGATCCGCTCTTCCTCCCAGTAACATGACCGGCGGTTTTCGTTCCATGATCCACCGGGCAACGATGCTCCACAGGGAAGCCGGAGTTTCCGTACCCGGGAAATCGAACAATATCCAGGCATCCATGCGCCCCAGATCCACGGCACCCGGAAAGGAACCCTCATAGAACCCGCCGCCTTTCTTTTCTGTCCTCCGTATTACGGTGAGATTCCCGTCGGTTTCAAGAATCCTGCTGACGAATCGCAGATCCGCGGAAGGAGACCCGCATAACAAAAAAACCCTGATCTTGTTCTCCAGCACCCTGATCATCAGTTCCTGAGAGTTGTTTTCCAGGGAGAGTTCACCCTCCAGCGGAGCAGCTGTCACTGTAAGCATACGGTAACCCGGTTCCTCAGGCCTGTAACTCAGCGTGAATCCTGCTTCCAGACCCTCCTCCGGCAGGGTCACACGCACCTGATCAAGGACACGTGAAGCGTCCTGAAGAACAACAGAGACCTGCTGCCCTCCGAATCCGGGACCCCGGATCCTCGCATCCACAGGGATCTCGTCTCCGATATAGGCGATATCGTTGGCCATGAGCCCGGAAAGGATCAGGTCTGACTGCTGACCCGTCTCACCCACAGTGATGGTGTGCAGGGGAACTCCCATGCGGGCAGCCATCCGGACCGGATCTGCTCCGGAATTGTTTCTGCCATCAGAGAAAAGAAGAATACCGCCCGGTGAAGAAGTCTCAAGACGCCGCAGGACACCTTCGAATACATCCGCGAGACCTGTGGCCTTTCCGGAGAAATCAAGCGTATCAGGCAAGCCATGGAGAACCGTATCGATATTCCCTGAGAAGAGAAACGTCTTCAGTTCTACGGACCGGGCAAAACGGGACATGGATCCGGAGCTGAGCATATCTTTCACCACATCCGCCCTTTTCCTGCCTTTGTCCTCGATCTCCATGGACATGGACCTGTCCACAAGAAGGGCAACCGTGGCCGGCCTTTCATCTGTCCTGGTTATTTTCGCCACTGCTCCGAAAAGGGCAAGAACAATAAGAAAAAGAGCCGAGGACCGGAGTACGATCAAAAGAACCCTCATCCCTCTCGAAACTGGAGGAAGTGTTTGCCTATAAATCCATAGGGTGACACCGGTCAGCAGTGCAGCCAGAAACAGAAAAAGAGCGAACGGCCATGTCCATGACCATTCTATGTGAAAAAGATGGTTCATAGGTTTAAGGAAGGCTCAGGTGCGATGGTAAGAGGGGAAAACTGTTTCTTTTGAAGGTAGTGGCAGCCTGCCCTGGCGATCATGCCACCGTTGTCCGTACAGAGTCCGGGAGGCGGCCATAGAACGGAAATCCCTTCATTGCCAGCACAAGCGGTCATAAATGACTGCAATGTCCGGTTCACGGCAACGCCTCCTCCAATGCAGATCTTATTCGCATGAACCGCTGCGGCAGCAGCAACAGTTTTCCCGACCAGAACATCGACAACAGCCGACTGAAAGCTGGCACATACATCCTGCAAATGATCCTCTGAACGGGAAGTGACCCGGTGAAGGTGCTGCAGTACCGCAGTTTTCAGGCCGCTGAAACTGAAATCGTGACTGCCTTTTTCCAGAAAAGCTCTCGGGAACCGGATAGCATCCGGATCGCCCTTTTTTGCTTTAAGCTCTATGGGAGGCCCCCCCGGAAATCCCAGGCCGAGAAGTTTTGAAACTTTATCGAATGCTTCACCTGCCGCATCGTCACGGGTTCTGCCCATCACCCGGTAGCTGCCCCACTTTTTCACATGCACCAGCTGGGTATGTCCGCCGGATGCAATGAGTATGACGAAGGGCGGTTCCAGTTCCGGATCATGAAGAGTGTTGGCCCAGATATGCCCCTCCAGATGATTGATCCCGGCCAGAGGAATATCAAGGGAAAGTGCAATGCCCTTGGCCGCGCTCAATCCCACCAGAAGGGATCCTGCGAGACCCGGACCGCGTGTGACGGCAATCCCCTCAAGGTCCGAAGCCTCCACTCCTGCCTGGTCCATTGCCTGCCGGATCACCGGCAGAATAAGCTGGATGTGCGAACGTGAGGCCAGCTCCGGTACCACACCCCCGAACTGCCTGTGGATGAGCTGTGTGGAAATTACATTGGAACGGAGTTCTCCATCATAGATCCCGGCGCTGGTGTCGTCACAGGAAGTTTCAATACCCAGTACGATCATCGTTCCAGAATCACTTCAAAGAATTGCGGTTTGACCTGTGTGAACATCACATCCCTGGGTACGATTATCGCAGCCCTGTACTGCTGTCCCTGCCGCCTGCTTGAGTAATCAATGGTGACCTGAATATCTTCCTTGCGAAGCTGTGAAAGGATGTTCACACCTCCCTGAAGGGTCAGAGATAATGTGGAGGGTATAATCCTGACGTTTTTGATATTTGCCGGAAGATTAACGACCTGTACAGGGATTTCCGTCATGATCCTCTCGCCGATACGCTGTATTCCGGCTGAAAAGCGTATTTTTTCTTCGTGATACCGCACTGTTTTCCAGGCAGGCTCGATCAGCGGGATTTCCCCTTCCAGTTTCTTCAGTACGTTCCTGTACGTTCTGGGAACCGTAGTTACAGCGCTGATCTGCTCCACAAGGGACGCAGGACCGCTTACAACCGTTGTATCCGGTTCGTATTCGATGTCACCCACCTGGGTATATCCGCTCAGAGGGACAATCACTAATTCACACTGTACCGGTACACGCCTCTCTTCAAAGCGGTCCAGCTTCACCATGACGGATTCGGGTTCGATGACTTCGAGCGGCAAAAGGCTTAAGCCCTCAGGCAGACCTCTCTGTACGGCCTCCAGTGTGATGGGGAAATAGGTATCAACCTTTTCATTGTTCAGATCGATCTTTATGCTTCTGGATCTGAAATACAAGCTCAGAAGATGCTTTCCTTTTCCCCTTAGCCGGACCCGGACATGCGAAGGGATCCCTTCGGTGAGTATCCATCCTTCCGGTTGGTTATCCAGTTGAAGCGGAATGCTCACCACTTGTTCGAGAACATTATCCACGATGATAAAGTACCAGAGGAACAGAGCACAGAGGATAGAAAAGAAATGCACTTTGTGGCTTTTGAACCATTTTCGAAATGAGTGAATTGTGAATCCCATCTCATGCGCCAGGCTCAGCAACCGGAAGCAGGTCCTGAAAGCTGAGCCTGTCCTTTATTGTTATCAAAACTCATTTCTGAGATTGGGTTACAGACCGGCCGAAACTGATCTCACCATTGTCTATTCGTATATTGAATCCGCACTCCGGATTGGTACACACCCAGGCCTTATAACGTATAGTAGCACCTTCCCTGCCGTAATCCGAAAGGGGGATCATGACCCCGGTATTGCATTTCTGGCATTCCGGCCAATTCGTTTCCATTTTAATCCCTCCTTAATTATACACCGCACCAAGCTTACAGGTTCAAAAATTTTTTGGATTATTGTTTGACAACCCAGATTTTGATCGTGGCATCCACGTCCTGATGCAGCTTTATGGACACATTGTAAATGCCGAGTGCTTTGATGGGTTCGTCCAGCGAGATCTTTTTCTTATCGATCTCGAAACCCTTTTCCTTCAGCAAATCGGAGATGTCCTGGGCTGTTACCGAGCCAAAAACCCTGTCCTCTTCACCCACCTGCACGGTTGCTGTCAGGGATACCTTCTCGAGTTCCGCTGCCTGAACCACAGCCAGTTTTTTATCCTTGTTCTGTCTCACCACATTCAGCTTCTTCTCCTGCTCGAGAAGCTGAACATTCCCGGGTGTCGCTTCCACCGCGATCTTTTTCGGTATGAGAAAATTTCTGGCATACCCGGCTTTCACATTATGAACCTCTCCGGCCTTGCCGAGAGATTCATGGTCGATACGCAAAATGACTTTCATTGCCACCCCTCTCAATCAACGAACTATCGTGGAACATCCGAAACAAAAGGCAAAAGAGCCAGATGCCGTGCTCTTTTAATCGCTTTGACCAGCTGTCTCTGATGCCGTGCGCATGTACCGGAAGTGCGCCTCGGAATAATTTTACCCACATCTGTCGTAAATTTGATCAGTTTTTTAGGGTCTTTATAATCCACATACTCAACGCGGTTTTCGCAAAAGCGACATATGCGTTTCCTTCTCGTCTTGATCAATTTATCCTCCTTTGCTCACGGGTTCCGTACAGGATTCGCCGGATAACCGGATTCAGGTGTCTATATCCTGATAACCGAAATCGAACTGTCCCCTGAGCGGATTTTTTTCATCTTCCTCTTCGAAATGTTCATGAGATTCGGATGAGGGATGTCCCTCTTCTTTTACCGCACCTTCTGCAGGATATTCATCGGCTTCCGCAGCGTCATCCCGCTTGTTGAGAAACTGTATCCTTCTTGCTTTTATCTCAACAATATTCCTCCCTCTTCCATCCTCTCCGCGAAGGCTTCGACTCTGCAGTTCGCCCTCGACCAGTACTGCACAGCCTTTGGTCAGGTTCTCCGCACAGTTCTCCGCCAGTTTGTACCATGCAACAACACCGACATAACACACGCTTTCCCGCCACTGACCGTTGTTGTCCCTGAACCTGCGGTTGGTGGCGATGCCAAAATTGGCTACGGGTGTGCCGTTGGTGGTTTTGCGAAATACAGGATCACGGGTCAGATTGCCCGCGATAATGACCGTATTGATGTCTGGTAAACGTAAGTCCATATTCACCTCGCATACTCTGAATGCCGCGGAGTCCGGAGTTGCAGCCGAAAAAATCAGACTTCTTTATCCTCCTTCTTCCCCTCATCCGCCTCTTCCGGTTCGTCCGCAGGCCGGGAAAAAGGTATAGTACCTTCTTCTGTTTCCTCTTCATGTTTTCCGGCTTCAGATCCGTCCACGCTGCGCGATTTGATCCGGGCTTCTTCCTGAAGAGCCGCTTCCTGGACCTGAATGGTCAGAAAACGTATTATTGTGTCATCGAGTTTGAGATCCCTTTCCAGTGCTTTTACGAAATCCGCTCCCGATTCGAAACGGACACAAACATAGTATCCGTACTGCTTCCTGGCGATCTCATAGGCGAGCCTTCTTTTCCCCCACCGGTCCATATTCTGAACCTTGCCACCGTTCTTATCAATGAACCGGGATATTTTTTCGATGGTGACATCGATCTGCTCACCCGGCAGATGAGCATCCACGATATAGGTTACTTCGTACTGTCTTATCACACATTACCTCCCTTTGGTCTGTTGGTCCTCCCGGCTGTCCGGAAGAACAGGGTTAGTTCACGGAACACTAAGATCCGGATAGTGTTCAACAATTAAAGGTATTCATGGCAGTCTCGATCCCATGAAGGACCAGGTCCTCCACCAGAGTGACACTTCTTTCAATCATTTCCTGAACGACGGGGAGTTCAGAAGCGGAGAATGGAGAGAGAACAAAGGCCACTCTGTCCGTTTCAGGACGATGGCCGATTCCCATCCGCAACCGTGGAAATGCCTGTGAATGCAGGGTATTAATGATCGAAATCAAACCCCTCTGTCCCCCATCACTCCCTTTTCTGCGCAAACGAATCTTTCCAACAGGAAGATTCACATCATCACAGATAACGAGCAGTTTATCGAAATCTACCCTTTTTCTCGTTATCAGATCTTTCACCGCGATTCCGCTCTCATTCATATATGTGACCGGTTTCGCGAGAAATACATGCTCTGTCTCTATACGAATACCTGAAAGAAAATAAGGACCCGGTCCCCGGTAAAACCTTTTATGGTACCGCTTCGCAAGCCGGTCTAAAACCATAAAACCGAGATTGTGTCTTGTATTCCGGTACCGGTTCCCCGGATTTCCGAGCCCGACAACAAGATACAATCAACCAGTTCCTTTTTTATCCCTGGTTCTTTCTTTATCTCGGTCTTTATCTCTGTCCTTATCTTTTCCTTCTTCTGCTGCGCCTTCTTCTGCTGCCTTCTCACCCTCTTCTCCTTCAACCAGTTCACCGGGAACCACGACCGGTTCTTTAACGACTTTCGGCTGAACCACATTGGCAACAGGATGTTTCAGGTCTGTGACGAACCGGATCTTTTCTACAGAAATCTGTTCCAGCAGCATCACATCCCCTATATTCAACGCTGATACATCCACCTCCAGATGATCGGGTATATCGAGAGGAAGCCCTTCTACTTCCACTTCCCGTATGAGGTGTTCCAGAATGCCGCCTTCCTTGACACCTGCTGGACTTCCCTTCAGCACGACCGGTATGGACAGCCTGACTTTCTCGGTCATCTTGATGCCCATGAAATCCACATGGATCGCTTTATCGGTTACCGGATCCAGCTGGATATCACGCAGAATGGACTGCCTCACTTTTCCATCCGGGAAATGGATGCTCACGATATTGGTTTCTGTATGAAGCAGGCGCTGGAGGTCGAGGGCATCCAGCGAAATATGAACCGTATCTTCATTACGGGCATAGAAGACTCCCGGAACTCTTCCGGCGCGGCGCAGCACCGCTGAAGGCTGGTGCTTTGCTTTTTCCCTGAATTCAACTTTAATTTCTGCTACTGCCATTGACGATCCTCTCCAGATAAAGTTACTATTCGGTGATTAAATCGAACAAAGAGCTGATGGACTGCTCTTCATGAATACGCTTGATGGCTTCCGCAAAAAGAGGTGCCGTGGACAAAACCTCGATCTTGCCGGAGCTTTTTCTATCTGACCTGTAAATGGTATCCGTGATCATAACTTTGGATATGGGGGATTTGTCCAGCCTGGAGACCGCATCCCCTGATAGAATGGCATGCGTGCATGCTGTGACGATTTCCTTTGCTCCTGAATCCTGCACGAGCCTGGAGGCCATGCACAGGGTTCCCGCAGTATCGATAAGATCGTCCACAAGAATCACGTCCCTGCCCCTGACCTCTCCGATGAGGCTCACCGCCTCCACCTCATTCGGACCGGAACGTTTTTTATCCACAACTGCAAGCCCTGCATTAAAACGGTTGGCATAGGCTCTTGCACGCTTGGAGCTGCCAATATCCGGACCGACTACCACAGGATCGTTCAGCTTCATCATTTTGAGTCTCTCGGAGAAAAGCACCACTGCATAGAGGTGGTCGAACGGGATATCGAAGAATCCCTGTATGGAAGCAGAATGAAGATCCAGCGTCAGTATCCTGTCCGCACCAGCCTCTGAGATCAGATTAGCAACGAGTTTTGCTGAAAGCGCGACCCTGGGCTGGTCTTTCCTGTCCTGTCTCGCATATCCGAAATAGGGAATGACAGCCGTGATCCTCTTGGCGGATGCCCTTCTCGCTGCATCGATCATCAAGAGGAGCTCGAAAAGATAGTCGCTGGGCGGATGTGTCGGCTGAATCAGGAACACATCAGTGCCCCGGATGTTCTCGTTGTACTTGACGTGGATCTCACCGTCACTGAACCGGGAAATAAGCAGATCTCCCAGTTTTGTGTTCAGGTGTGCGGCCACTTTTTCAGCCAGTGGTCTGTTGGCTGTTCCCGAAAAGATCTTCATGTCTTTTCAACCCGCTTCAAAACAATCGATCCTGTTTAAAATCAAAATGCCCGAAACCCACCCCCTATATTGACCGGATTTCGGGAGAATTGAAGTAAAACGACAACTCATCTGCCGCTGATATAATCCATAAGCTGGGGCGGGAGGATTCGAACCTCCGGATGCAGGAACCAAAATCCTGTGTCTTACCGCTTGACGACGCCCCAAAAAATGGACATACTCTGATCCGCACCCCGCCTGCACCCCTGTCCCTGAGACTTATTCGAATTCTATCTCTTCAGACGTCGCAGGGATCTTATCCGTTTTGTTGACCTCTTCCCAGTACTTGTCAAGAACCGCGCGCTCTACTTCTTCACGGAATTCGTTCCGTATGGGATGAGCGATGTCCACGAACGCCCCATCCTTGCGCTTGCGGCTGGGCATGGCGATAAAATACCCTTTCAACCCGTGAATGATCTTCAGTCCCCTTACCACGAAAAGATCATCCAGAGTGATGTTCGCGAAACCCTTCAGTTTTTCCTCGTTGCGGAGACTGATATTGACCTCAGTGATCTGCATATTCCCTCCGGTTACAGCTCTCCCTACACCCGTTGTCTGATCAATCCACTGAACCGAAGGGATGGGATGAAATCGGTCTGCACAAAACCGCTGAGAGGCCTTCTCTGGAAAAGAACGCACGGGTCTTCTCTGCTCTTTCCCGGTCATTAAAAAGTCCGAAAAGAGAAGACCCGCTGCCAGACATGCTGGCATAAAAGGCATCCCTTTGATACAATTGTTCCTTGATCGTCTTCAAACGGGGATGCCTCTGGAAGACCACATCCTCCAGATCGTTCACCAGCTTTTTTTGGAGGATGCGGGGATCGGTATTGTCCAAAATCGCCTTCAAGTTAGTGAATTTTTCCTCTTTTGTCAAGGCAATTCTGGCTTCTTGATACGCCCATGCAGTGGAGATTTTCACGTCCGGACAGATCAGAACAATCCACCAGTCCGGTCTAATGGACATGGGTCTTACCTTTTCCCCGCGGCCTTCTCCCAGAGCGGTCCCTCCGAAAATGAAGAAAGGAACATCGGACCCGATTTCAGCCGCCATCCCTGCAAGCTCTGCCTGTGAGTACGGATGCCCCCACAGGCGGTTGGCAGCGATCAGGGTGCAGGCTGCATTGCTGCTGCCGCCGCCCAGGCCGCTGCCTGTTGGAATACGTTTCTCAATATGTGCAGACAAGCCCTCTGAAATCCCGAGCCTGTCCCTGAAAATTTCAAAAGCCCTGTACACAAGATTATCCCGGCCAGTGGACAGGTCAGGATCCGTGCAGGTGAGTTGAATGGAAGAGGATTTGTTTAAAATCAGGGTATCGTGGAAATCAATTTCCTGGAAAACGGTTTGAATGTCATGATAACCGTCATCCCGTTTACCGAGCAGATGCAGCCCCATGTTGATCTTTGCGAAGGAGGAAAATGTGAGTTTCTCCATTTGATGCCAGTCCTTAGATGCTTTTTTCAAGGGAGAATTGAAAAATGTTTTGAATTCCTTTTCGTGTTGGATTATTCACTCAAGCACGATAAGGATACGGGCACCCCTTTATTTTATGTTGTACAACTTTAGAAAAATCCGGTATGTCCCTGAAGCACCCGCACCTCAGTCCTGATACTACCACAAATTCCGTTCCAAAAATATCGTTTTTCTTGTGACTTCTCTTATATCCAATAGAATCAATATCCTGTAATTAAATTCATTTGCCGGTGTCCTGACATCGTTAATCTGAAAAGTGTCACCTTTTCTACCACAACTGTCTGTTTTTGTCGACAACCCTGGAAGATGAGAAATCTGCCTGGCAACGAAAATTCAATGCACAAAGAATCATTGCCAAACAAAAATCATTGCATTTCGGGTTCAGGATATCTATATTATTTTTTTAAATCATCAGACCAGAAGAGGATCATGAAACCCGTATTTTTCATCTCAGATGCGCATCTGGGATCGCGTATGAACGAAAAGCCCGATCCGCGTGAAACCCGTCTCCTCAAATGGTTCGAAACCTTCGGCGCGAAAGCGGATGAGATTTTCATCGTCGGAGATCTTTTCGATTTCTGGTTTGAATACAGATCCGTGATTCCAGAAAGATATTTTTCTGTACTGTGTGCATTGAAGACATTACGGGAAAGGAATATTCCGATCCATTTCATCAGCGGGAACCACGATTTCGGCATAGGCCGTTTTTTCTCAGAGAATCTCGGCATACACGTACACCATGATCCTCTGGACATAAAACTTCAGGGAAAGAGGTACTACATTTCCCACGGTGACGGTCTTGCCAGGAAGGACAGGGGTTACCGCATCCTGAAGCGGATTCTGCGCTCACCGGTTAATATCGCTCTTTACAGGCTGCTTCATCCTGACCTTGGCATCGGTATGGCGGATTTCTTCTCAAGGCTCAGCCGCGATCACAGGGAGATAAAGGACAGAAACGAAGAGTACCGGGCTTTTGCGCGAAACCGTTTCAGGGAAGGTTTTGACGGTGTTGTCATGGCCCATACCCATATGCCGGACGAGCTTCACGAAAACAGCTGTTCGTATATCAATACAGGGGACTGGATGAAGTATTTCACGTACGGCAAACTCGAAGGAGGCCGTTTGACGCTCTGCCACCGTAAGGTGGAACCGGCAAATAGAAGGAGCGTTTAATAAATGTTAACAATCATTTTATACCCTACAAGAAGGCCACCCGGATGAAAAGAATGAGACGCGACCTGGGAACGGAAGAAAATCCCGGGATTCCCAGAAAGCAAGTTTTAAAAAACAACCGCTGGATACTTTATCCGGCCATCACTCTGGCAAGCCTGATACTTATCGGAGGCATTGCCCTGGGGCTTTTAAGCCGCAATCTGCCTTCCCTCGAAGAGCTGGAAAAAGCGGATGAACCGTTGCTCGTGACACGCATATATTCCGCAGACGGCCAGAAGCTGACGGAGCTGTTCCAGCAGCAACGCGTCGCGGTCCCGCTGGAGCGTATGCCCGAACACCTGATACTGGCCACTATTGCGAACGAGGACAGACGGTTCTGGCAGCACTGGGGTCTCGATCTGGTACGCGTGGGGAAGGCCATACTGGTGGACATCACTCATCTGAGCAAAAGGGAGGGAGCCAGCACAATCACCCAGCAGCTGGCCAGAAGGGTGTACTGGTCTCTCAAGAAAACATGGGCCCGGAAATTAAAGGAACAGCTGACAGCATTACAGATCGAGCGGACATACTCCAAATCGGAAATCCTTGAAATGTACCTGAACTGGATGCCGCTCGGAAGGGGCACCCACGGAGTGCAGGCCGCAGCGCAGTCCTATTTTCACAAGAACGTCGAAGAGCTCGACCTTCATGAATCGGCCATGATTGCGGGTATGTTTCAGCTTCCCTATGGTTATTACCATCCGGATAAAAATCCCGAGGCGGCAGTGAGACGGAGAAATGTCATACTGAGAAGTATGACTGCCTGCAACTTTCTCACGGAAGCCCAGTACGATTCCGTCAGCCGCCTGCCTCTCGGTGTCGCTGACAAACAGGACTTTGAGAAAAACATTGCTCCTTACTTCTGTGAATATGTGACACGGCAGCTTTCAGAAAAGTATGGCATGCGTCTCTGGACCGATGGCTTTACCATCTATACGACACTGGATACCCGGGTGCAGGCATGCGCGGACAGCG
>CAYXFJ010000016.1:3464-6116 GCA_964464265.1 uncultured bacterium | reverse complement strand
AATCGGTGAGGCCGGCAAGGAGGCCCTCGGCACAGGCGCGGACAGCGCCGTCAACGCCTTCCTCCCAACACTCGACAGGATGATACACAGCCGTATCCTGAAGGACAGGAGCTACATGAAATGGTTCGATCCTCCTCTGGCAACGAGACAGGAGGCCGATGCCTTCCTTTTGAATCAGGCACTCAGGGATTCCATGTTCGAAATTCACGCTACCTTACAGACCGCTCTTATAGCCCTTGATCCCACCAACGGCCATATTCTCTCCATGATAGGAGGCAGGGATTTCGAAAAACAGAAATGGAACCGCGCGGTACAGATGCAGAGGCAGCCGGGTTCTTCTTTCAAACCCCTTGTTTATACCGTGGCCATTGACAACGGATACCCCACCACGTACGAGATCCTGAACCAGCCTGTGGTACTGATGCTTCCGGACGGCAGCCGCTGGAGCCCGGGTAACTATGATGGAAGCACGGGCGGCCCCACCACTCTCAGAGAAGCGCTGAGAAGATCCCTGAACCTCGTAACGGTCCGCCTGGTTCAGGAAGTCATCCCGCCGGCAGAGGTGGTCAAGAACGCAAAAAATTTCGGATTGACCACTCAGATCAATCCGTACGATGCCATTGCACTGGGTGCGGATGTGGTGATTCCTCTTGAAATGGTGTCCGCATTCAGCGTGTTCGCCAATCACGGCGTTCGTGTGGATCCTGTGGCAGTACTCAGGGTCGAGGACAAGGACGGCAATATTCTGGAAGAGGCCATCCCCAACCGCAGGGAGGTCATCAGCGAGCAGACCGCTTACATCATGACCGATCTCCTGCGGTCAGCCATCAACGAGGGGACAGGCCAGACAAGCAGGTCGCTTTTCAATTTCGACCGTCCCGCAGCCGGGAAGACAGGAACAACGAACAATTTCACAGATGCCTGGTTCCTCGGCTTCACGCCTCAGATCACAGCAGGAGTATGGGTGGGTTTTGACGAACCGAAGCACAGTATAGGAGAAGGACAATCTGGTGCGGTGACTGCCCTGCCCATCTGGGCGCCCTTCATGCGGATGGTATACGACACTCTCAACCTCCCCTTTGCTGATTTCATGATGCCTCCGGGAGTTGTGCGGCTGAACATCTGCGCGGAGACCAAAAAAATCGCCACGGAATCATGTCCCGAGATCTGGAACGAGGTGTTCACTCTGCAAACTGCTCCCAAAGATACCTGCAGGACACACGACGATCCCTTTAAAAATCCTCAACGGGGAACGAGAAGAAGCCGGGTGATCTTTTAAAGTTCTATCAAGGAAAATCCTGGGGGTTAAAGTCTGTCGGGATTTGCGGGGTAGTAACGTCAATCTTCGTAATTCCTGAAGCCCGCACAAAAATTATTTTTCACCCCTCTGGCACCGCATACACAGCCGACCACATTCCTTCCGTGCATTCCAGCAAGACCTCGAGTCCGCTCCTCTGAACGATCCCCGTCATGAAACGGCGGTCTCTCTTTAGAAATCCGGAAAGAACAAAAGACGTGCGTGAATGAGAGACCGGTTTCATTCCGGGCAGAAGATGCAAAAGAGTTGGGCGGTCTATATTGGCTGCGATCACGTCAAACATTTCCTCTCCGGTCCGGTCCAGAGACCCTTTGCGGAAATCTATCCTGTCTTCCACATGATTGAGACGGGCATTTTCCCTGGCATTTTCCAGAGCGTCTCCGTCGATATCGACAGCGACCACATGCGAAGCGCCAAGACGTGCACATACAATAGCCAGAATTCCGGATCCTGTGCCCATATCCAGAACACGGTCTTCTGGTTTCACCGTTTTTTTAAGAAGGAGGATGCTCAGTCTGGTGCTCTCATGCGTGCCGGTCCCGAATGCCATGCCTGGCATGATATCCACGACCATTCCCGGTTCGCCCGAAACCTTCTCCCATGGAGGCTTGATCACAATACCCGGAGCTGCCTCAACCGCATGAAAATGATCACGCCATGACTCGCCCCAGTCTCTGGCTTTTGTACGCCGGATATCCGGATCTCCATGAAAGAGCTTCATCTCCCTTAAAGCTTCGAGATACACCCGGATCCGTGCCTCCAGAGCCTGGATATCGCAGGATTCAGGCCAGTATCCGATGATCCGGGACTCCTCTTCTACAAGGCCCGGACAGCCCTGTTCGAAAAAAAAATTGGAAACCGCCTCCCTGTTCTTCCCATCCACAGGGACAGCGATCCTGAACCAGAAATCCGTTTTATTCATAGATCATATTCAGTACAAGGGTGCCAACAATCTCCAGACTTCGTGGGCTGCATTTGTCCGGGGTATCCTCTACGGTGTGCCAGTACGGATAGTCATAATCAATGATGTCGACGGTGGGAATACCGACCCTGATCAGCTCGAGATGGTCATCGGTTATCGCAAATCCCCGGGACCGGCTGAAGGCCTCAAGTCCGAGCGACCCGGCTTTGGACCATACACGGTCAACCAGAGAGGGTGCATAGGTCTGTGAATTTTGTTCAACAGAAATCATAAGATCTCTGTCGCCTATCATGTCGAGCAGCAGACCGTATTCAGGTCTGTACCCCGGCTGTTTGTTCCTGGCGAAAAATCTTGAGCCCTGGCACCATGATTCTTCCTGCCGGTCAATACCGGAATCCTCTCCGTCAAATAG
>CAYXFJ010000016.1:0-3416 GCA_964464265.1 uncultured bacterium | reverse complement strand
CGCTATGGCAAGCAGCACCGCAACGCCGGAGGCTCCCGCATTGGCCCCGGTTATCGGCTTATCCCTGTTGGCCGGATCAGGATCATGGTCGGCCACTGGCCGCGTGTCCCAGTGGGCGCAAAGCAGAATACGTTCCTTCTGCTGTCCGAAAGAGGCAATGATGTTGGTCAGGGTATGCGTCTGTGAAGTGCGGGGATCAGTGAAGAGAAAAGGCTGTTCGACAACTCCGTCGGCATTCGCCCTGAGCTGATCCACAAGATATTTCCGGCATTGTTTGTGTCCTTCTGATCCCGGGTTGCGGGGCCCGAAAGCGCACTGTTTTTCCAGAAAGGAGAAAGCCCGGTCCGGATCGAAACCAGGGACCTGTCCGCAAGCTGAATGGATGAGGACGAGACAGGAAAAAACAAGCACTGTTATTTTCTTGAGTGAAATCATTCCTGTTCCCCGCAGGATTTCCATAGATTGTTCACCGCACCGGATACGGATATTGTATCCGGAGACTGGTTAATATAGAGAAAATAATCCGGTTTGTCAACCCGGCCGGATTCTCTCCTGGCAGGCACGGTGCGGCCATAAGGCAACACCTGTCATGCATCCTGTATGCCTTCCAGAATCAGCTTGCATTTTTGACATAAACTGTTATATTTTTCAATTGAAGCACAGGACACTTTCAAGTGTTATGTAACTGCTTCCGGTCTTCTGCTGCGGCATTCCGCCGCTCCTAATTATTTCAGGAGGTAAAAATGTTCGTTTTTATTAACCGTATGAAAATATTGCTCCTTTCGGGTATTATTCTGCTTATCCCACCATTTCAGGCCGGGAGCCTTTGCCAGGAAGCCCCCCTTCAGTCATTCGCCTATCTGGCCGGCTATGGAACTTCGGACTGGAAACAGTCCCCGCCGCCTCCGTTCTCCGTACAGTGCTTTTCAGGATCCGTTATCAAAGGCCTGGTGGTGTTCGGCGGGTCCGGGAACAAACAGAATGCCTATATGAAAGTGCTTCCCAACGGGCAGTGGGAAACGCTTGCGGATGCTCCGTTCGCCATTCAGAGATGCAGCGGAGACAACTCGTACGGACCCCTGATCTCCGGAGGAGAGGGCAGCCGTTTTGTTGCGTTCATGCGCGACTATGGGAAAAACGTCTGGAAGATCGTGGCCATGGCTCCCTTCAATGTGATTGATATTGCGGGCGACAACGCCGCCGGGCCTGTTATCGCAGGAGGACAGAATAAAAAGCAGGTCGCATTCATGAGGGATTATCAGCTGAACGAGTGGAAGGTCGTTGCTGAAGCACCCTTCGAAATCGCCTGCATTGCCGGCGACAATGTGAAAGGCATGATCATCGCCGGAGGCAAGGAAAACCGTCAGGTGGCTGTGATGAGGGATTACACCGGAAACGAATGGCAGATTCTCTCAGATGCACCATTCTCCATAACGGATATTGCAGGCACGAACACCAAGGGTCCCATCATCCTGGGCGGCCGGGGTAACGTTCAAATCGCCTATATGGACAACTATGAAGAGAACAAATGGAAAGTGCTGGTGAACGCTCCGTTCTCCGCGACTGAGATCGCGGGAACCAACGACGGGGGTATTCTGGTCGGAGCCACAGGACAGCAGTTCCCCAGGCTTGTGATCAAGAAGGTGTACAAGACCGCGGTTGTCGAATTCGAGGAAAGGGGCAGTTTAGGCATTCAGGATGCCGGAGCCATCATCGCCGAGTGGATCACCACATCGCTCAACAAAACCGGCGCCTTCGAGGTTTATGAGAGACTTTCCCTGCACACGCTGATGGAGGAGCATAAGCTCGGCCAGACCGGACTCATGGATGAGGAAACCATGGCCAGGATCGGCCGCCTGCGGGGCGTGCAGGCCATAGTGACCGGGAGCGTCAGTAAATTCGCAGACATCATCTCAGTAACGGCCAAAGTGGTGGACGTGGAAACCGCCAAGATCATGCAGTCAGCGGACATCAAGGTAAGCGACATCAACGAGATCCCTTCTAAGATTGACGGGCTGGCCATGGAACTTGCCAAATAGTCCACCCGGGCAAAATGAAATGAGAGCCTCCCGGAATTTTTCCGGGAGGTTTTTTATAGGAACGCAGGACAGGTCATGATTCCGGATAACCGCGCCCATCATTTACAGACAGATCCCCGGCTGCAGTGTGGCCTTTTGAACAGGTGCAGGTGGTCTTAACCATGACGTACAAGCAGGCAGAAACCTTTCTCTTTTCCCGGCATCAGATGAACATCAAGCTGAATCTTGAGTGCATCCTGCATCTTCTCGACGGTCTGGACCATCCTGAAAAAAACTTCCGTTCCATACACATTGCAGGAACCAACGGTAAGGGCTCCACAGCTGCCATGATGGAGGCTGTGCTCAGGGATGCAGGATATAAAACAGGACTTTACACATCTCCCCATCTTATAGACATGCGGGAGAGGATTCAGGTTCAGGGCAAACCCATATCCAGGGAAAGGATGCTCGGGCTTTTCCGGAAAACCAAACCTTTTATCGAAGGCACGGGAGCCTCTTTTTTCGAGGCAATTACAGCGATGGGTTTCCGGCATTTCGCTTACGAGCATGTTGACATCGCGGTCATTGAAACAGGTCTGGGAGGCCGTCTGGACGCAACCAATGTGCTCTCTCCTGTGCTTACCGTGATCACGGATATCGGCCTTGATCACACGAATATTCTGGGAACCCGGATCTCTCAGATCGCAGAAGAGAAGACCGGCATTTTAAAACCCGGAGTGCCCTGTATTACCGGGGCTTCGCATAAAGAGGCATTGAGGGTGATCCGTGAGGCAGCCCGTAATAGAGGCGTACCCCTCCGGACAGCAAAGGACTGTGTGAAGATATATCCGGGAGAGGCAACATACAGGGGAAGCACTTTTGACATACAGCTCCCGCATACGTTTTACAACAATCTCTTCCTCGGCCTGGCCGGAGCATATCAGAAAAAAAACTGTGCTGTGGCTCTTCTGGGTATTGAGGAACTGGTGCGGCTCGGATGGAAAATACCGGAGACAGCGGTCAGAAAGGGTCTGGAAAAAGTGAGATGGCCCGGAAGACTGGACCTGCTTCAGGAAAATCCTGGCATACTCGTGGATGCTGCCCACAATCCCATGGGTATCAGGCAGCTCGTGGAAGCGCTGAAATCCCTTTACAAATATAAACGGCTGATCCTCATCTTCGGGGTACTCAGGGACAAGAATTACCGGAACATGATCTCCATGATCCTGCCACTTTCGGATACGGTCATTCTCACCTGTCCCACGAACGAGAGAGCGCTCGATCCGGGCAAGCTGGCAGCCCTCAGTATCTTCAAGGGCAGATCCGTATACGTGAAACCTGAAATTCCCGAGGCATATTCTCTGGCTATGACCCTTGCCGGACAAGAGGACATGATCT
>CAYXFJ010000015.1:6605-22179 GCA_964464265.1 uncultured bacterium | reverse complement strand
GCCCCTACAACCGCTTAGCAGGCGGTTGCCTTCAGCCAACTCGGCCACCTCTCCGAAAAAAACTGACCTCAAATTCCACAGAACCTTGAATACATTCTATCGGTACAGCATCACGATACTTTGCGGAGGGCGGGAGATTCGAACTCCCATAGGCATAAGCCTGGCGGTTTTCAAGACCGCTGCCTTACCGATTAGGTCTAGCCCTCCTCAACCAATCAGAATGTATTGATTTTCAGTGACCAAATCAACCTTTTTTTTAACAGGTTTTAGTGGATTTTTACCTGATTATATACTTATCAGGACCTGTACAGGGAGACGGAGCTCTCAAGACTATTTGAAACGAACGGCCTGAATGCCGGCAGTAAACATCTTTCCCGGATCAAGCCTCTTTCACGGTCACGACCGTTTCGAACTGCGGCGGCTTTTGAATGGTCTTTTTCACAGAGCAGAGATTGACCGTGGCGATCAGGGCTTCTTTGTACTTTTCCGGAAAATCGGGAGGGACCTGAACATCGATCCTTACCTTGCTCAGTGTGCCATGCTCCTGCCCCGGAATAACTTCCTCGATCAGCCGGATGCCATCCGTGGAGATATTCCTCTGCAGGCAGAATCCTTTGACAAAGATCCCGGCGCATGTGCCGATAGAGGCCAGAAACAGGTCATAGGGTGAAGGGGCTGTGTTATCGCCGCCGCTGTGAACTGGCTGATCCGTTTTTACCGTGAACTCATTTATCCTGGCATCGACTTTTTTATTTCCCGGAAAAACAACTTCGATCCGCATTCATCCGTCTCCTTTATCGCTTTGGTCTGTCTTGTACTCACAGCATACCTGAAAGGTTTTTCACACATTCATGAACCTTTTATTCCGCTGCAGATATCCTGACATTTCTCTCAGGTAACACTGTCACCCGGTTTCAATTCACGCCCGAAAGTGGCGGTACTCAGCCTGCCGGAATCCCCTCCTGAAAGCACCATCCCTTCCGAAAGGCCGAATTTCATCTGTCTGGGCTTGAGATTCGCCACAACGATCACCTGTTTGCCGATCAGCACCTCCGGATCCGGATAATCGGATTTGATACCGGCAAAGATCTGCCGCAAGCGGCCTTCACCAATATCCACCATCAGTCTGATCAGCTTGTCCGCTCCCTCAACGAGTCCGGCTTCTTGCACAATGCCCACTCTCAAATCCACTCTGGAAAACTCCTCGAATGAGATCTCTTCCTTCATTTTTATCCCTTTTGCTGTTGGTTTTTCTTTCGACGCGGACGGGGTCTGTGCCCTTTTCGGCGCATTTTCCGGACGCATGGCCTTTTCGATCTTCGCCCAGGAATCTTTCAGGGTCACCGTACGGTTGAAGACGAGGCGATTCTTTTGGGAATCAGGATCCACATAGAAATATCCCTGCCGTTCGAACTGGAACCTGTCCCCGGGTTTTGCACCGGTCATGCCCGGTTCGACCTTGCACGATTTCAGAACCTGCATGGAATCCGGATTGATGAGGGTTTTCCAGTCTTCGACGTCCGATGCGGAAAGATCGGGAACCGTGAACAGACGGTCGTACAGCCTGATCTCTGCATCAAGCGCATGGGCTGCCGAAACCCAGTGGATCGTGCCCTCCACCTTTCTCCCGTCCGGTGAATCCCCTCCCCGGGTCGCAGGATCATAGGTGCAGTGCAGTTCCAGAATTTCACCGGTCTTTTCATTCTTGACCACATTAAACGCACGAATAAAATACGCATAACGCAGCCTCACCTCCCTTCCAGGAGCGAGGCGGAAATATTTCTTTGGGGGGTCTTCCCGGAAATCTTCCCTCTCTATGTAAAGAACTCTGGAAAAGGGGACCTTCCTTGCGCCCATGGAGGCATCCTCGGGATTGTTAATGGCATCGAGTTCTTCCACGGTGTCAGGGTAATTGTCGATCACCACCTTCAGCGGATTGAGCACTGCCATTACTCTCTGCGCACTGCTGTTGAGCTCTTCCCTGAGACAGTGTTCCAGAAGGGCCACATCCACCATACTGTCCCGTTTGGCTACGCCTATCCGTTCGCAGAAAGTGCGTATCGAGGCCGGAGTATACCCTCTTCTGCGAAGCCCGCGGATGGTCGGCATCCTTGGATCATCCCATCCCCTCACATATTTGTCTTTCACCAGCTCGAGTAGCTTGCGCTTGCTCATGATCGTATAGTTCAGGTCCAGTCTGGCAAATTCGATTTGCTGGGGACGATAGACACCCAGCGATTTCAAGAACCAGTCATACAGGGGGCGATGGTCCTCGAATTCGAGTGTGCAGATGGAGTGGGTGATCCTCTCTATGGAATCCTCGAGACCGTGCGCCCAGTCGTACATGGGATAGATGCACCATTGATCTCCGGTACGGTGATGCTTCGCATGCAGTATCCTGTACATTACAGGATCGCGCATGTTGAGATTTGAAGAGGCCATATTGATCTTTGCACGCAAAGTTCTTGACCCGTCGGGGAATTCGCCGGCGCGCATCCTCCTGAAAAGATCCAGGTTTTCCTCAACGGAACGGTTCCTGTACGGACTTTCCTTTCCGGGTTCTGTGAGCGTGCCGCGGTATTCCCTGATTTCATCCGCACTCAGGTCGCAGACATAAGCCGTGCCTTTCCGGATCAGATCCACGGCATATTCCGCCATCTGCTCAAAATAATCCGATGCATAGTACAGCCTGTCTTCCCAGTCGAATCCGAGCCAGCGCACATCATCCTTAATGGCTTCCACATACTCATCCTCTTCCTTTATGGGATTGGTATCGTCGAAGCGCAGATTGCAGAGACCGCCGTAATCCTCTGCCAGTCCGAAATTGAGGCATATGGATTTGGCATGGCCTATATGAAGGTATCCATTGGGTTCAGGGGGAAAACGTGTATGCACACGTTTTTCGTATTTTCCGCTTTCATTATCTTCAGCGATAATGTTGCGGATGAAATTGGGCACAGGTTTCGGTTTGAGCTCTTCCATTTCGGTTTCTCCGGTTGACTTATTCTAACTGAACTTTCTCAAAAGCCAGCTCATTTCCTGATAGACAGCGCTTTCCGGGCAGCATTCATTGCAGCACAGACAGTTGATGCATTTTTTATAGTCTGTTACCGGAAATCCATCCTTCATCTCTATGGCTCCCACCGGACAGCTCCGGGCGCACAGCGCACATCCCGTGCATTTCTTTAAATCGGTTCTTGGCCTTACCCAGGCTAACCGGGCAAGCCATTTCACCAGGGATTCCGGGACCAGGTTGACAAGATGGTTGGTTGGCAGCGGAAAATCAGTCATGATCACATCTTTGAGGGGCACACCGAGTATTTCTATATGATCATTATCCTTTTCCCCAAGGCCTCTATCGCAGGCCTCTACTACTGTATCGATCTCATCCTTCTTGAATCCCATGATCTGACCTGCAACAGCATCCAGTGCAATACCGTCTGTGCTTGCGAGGATCAATCCCGGTTGTCTCGTGACTCCCGTGCTGGGTCCGTTTCCAGCCATTCCCACCACTCCGTCCATAAGGTGGAGAGCCGGTCTTATCACTTCATAGAGATCGACCAGCATCCTGCTGAAATTGCGCGGATGCGGATATTTTTTATGGAACTCGGTTTTCTGAAAACCGGGCAGAGTACCATAAAGATTCTTGACAGCCCCTGTAAACAATGTATATCCATGTGTCTTGAACTTAGGCAGGTTGATCACCACATCCGCATCGAGAACGGATCTGGCCACATGATAGGTGTTCCCGTTGACTGACCGCGGAACCGTCCCTTCGGCCTCGAAATGAATGAGTTTTGCACCTGTTCGTTCTGCGACTTTGAGAAAGCCCGTGGTTTCCCAGTACCGTCTGATCCCCTTGTAGGAGCCTGAGGGACTGTCGCCTATCCATACATACCCGCCGGCGGACTGAACTTCCAGAGTGACTGCTTCGAGAATCTCCGGATGGGTGGTCACTCCCTCCCCTGGATCCTTTGCAGAGAGCATATTGGGTTTTAAAAGCACCTTCTGTCCCTGCTTCACGAACTGACCGATGCCGCCAAGCGAATCCAGGACTTCATGAACCGCTTCCCTTATACGTTCTCTGGTGTATTCGCTGCATCGCAGCAATGCTACTCTGGCAATCATTTTATTTCCTTACGAATCTCATACCTGAAAGCTGTCTCGCCTGATCCTTAAGTTCGAGGGCAAGCAGCACAGAAAGGGCTTCCGATGGTTTCACCTGCGCCATCTCTGAGATCCTGTCTACATGCAGGGGCTCATCGGATAGTAATTTCCACAGTATACGTTCCTCCGCGGAAAGGGGTTCCCCCGCATCCGGGGACTGCCGTATCCCCATACTTTCAAGCCTGCATTCACTCAGAATATCCTCCACAGAATCCACAAGCCGGGCACCTTCCTTGATAAGACGATGCGGGCCTCTGCTGACCGCATTCCCGATATTTCCCGGGACAGCGAATACTTCCCTTCCCTGTTCCAGGGCCATGTATGCAGTGATCAAAGCGCCGCTCCTGTCTCCTGCCTCCACAACCACCGTCCCTATGGAAAGCCCGCTGATAATACGGTTCCTTCTGGGAAAGTGTCCGGGTTCAGGAACTGTTCCGAGCGGCAATTCCGAAAGGACTGCACCTCTCCCGACAATATCATGGTACAGTTTGCTGTTTTCGGGCGGGTAAATGACATCCACGCCGTTCCCGAGAACTGCCAGCGTATCTCCGCCAATTTTCAAGGCACCCCTGTGCGCGCAGGTATCTATCCCCCTTGCCATACCACTGACCACTTCTATCCCGCATTGTGCCAGTTTTTCTCCAAGCATACCGGCAGTACGGCACCCGTATAGGGAAGGGGATCTCGTGCCCACCACGGCGATTCTGGGTATGCTGCCTGGTTTTAAGTTACCCGCAATAAAAAGTATGCACGGAGGATCCGGTATGTGTTTCAGATTCTCCGGATATTCTTCATCCCAATAAGTCAGAATACGGACCCGTTTCCGTTCCGCAAGTTTGAGCTGGGTTTCTGCAAAAGTGCGGTCCATCCTGTTCTTGATTCCATCTGCTATTTCATGGCCCACACCTCTCACACTGCAAAGTGCCCTGAAATCGGCCCTTATAACCCTGCCGGGCGATCCCAGGGAGTCAACAAGATTCCTGATGCGCTGGTGACCGAGGCCTGGCACTGAAAAAAGGCAGAGCAGTTCATACAGATTCTGCACGGTTCACCTCTGAGAGCAGTACGAACACTCTGTCAAGAAGTGTCTGGATCCCTTCTCCGGATACGGCTGAAACAGGGATGCAGGGTTTCCTGCCCAGATGACGCGGCAATTCTTTGCGTTCTTCCACAGGGATCAGATCGATTTTTGTCAGGGCTACGATAACCGGTTTACCGACAAGATCCCTGTTAAAAGCGGTCAGTTCATCCATTAGTATCCTGTAATCTTCCTTTGGAGAATCCGAACAGGATTCAACGAGAAAGATCAGTACACGGGTGCGTTCTATATGCCTGAGGAATCTGTCACCGAGGCCCTTCCCCTCATGCGCGCCCTCTATCAGCCCCGGAATATCGGCCACAACAAAACTTTGAAATTCGCCGTATTTGACTATTCCCAGATTGGGTGTCAGAGTTGTGAAGGGGTAGTCCGCTATCTTGGGACGTGCGGCTGAGATCACGGAAAGCAGTGTCGATTTGCCGGCATTAGGTTTTCCCACAAGGCCGACATCTGCCAGTATTTTCAGCTCCAGTTTGAGATTCCGGACCTCGCCTCCTGTTCCATTCTCCGCCCAGTCCGGAGCCTGCAGAGTGGGTCTGGCAAAGTGTGTATTCCCCTTCCCCCCCTTCCCGCCCCTCGCCAGTACCAGCACCTGACCGGGTTCTGTCATGTCCCCGACCAGAACACCGTTCTCCATATCCTTCACCATCGTGCCCCGAGGTACATGGATCACCACATCCTTCCCCCTTCTTCCATACATGTTTTTTCCCATCCCATGCTGCCCGCTCTCTGCCCTGTAGCTCCTGCGGCGTTTAAGATCCAGAAGCGTGGTCATTCCTTCATTGACCTTTGCGATCACATCACCCCCGTTCCCCCCATCCCCTCCGTCAGGGCCTCCTTTGGGCACAAATTTCTCCCTCCGGAAACTGACACACCCGTTTCCTCCATGCCCCCCCTCCACTTTGAAACTTATTTCATCGATGAAATGCATTTTCCAGGATCCTCCACGCGGCATGAATGAAAAGAGCTGCTCTTGAACTGTGATTTCTGTGCCATCCGTCCTGCCTGCTGGCAACAGACGATCGGATCAACAAAAAAGGCAGTGAATTCACACCGCCTTTTTTGGAATATCTTATTTTTAGGTAACGTTTATTTCAGCCGGAATTCCACAGGGACCATCACCCAGACTTTCACAGCCCGGTCTCTCTGCATGGCGGGTTTCCATTTGACCGACTTGATGGCGCTGGTAGCAGCCTCATCACATCCAACAAGTGACTGCATGACACGGGTCTGAATTACATCCCCGCTTTCACCGATCTGAGCATAAACCAGTACTTTGCCTTCCACACCTGCTTTGCGCGCTATCTCCGGGTAAACCAGCCGTTTCTGAATCTCTGCGAATCCTCCTAAAGGCTCCGGCGGTTCGTCATAAGGCACAAAGACAATAGCATCACCTTCTTCATCCTCGGGAGGAGGTGGCGGAGGGGGAGGCTCGGCATCCAGGTCGAGATCCGTGAAATCAATGGTCTCATCCTCAGGCAATGACTCATCCTCTGAAGCAATGGGCACGGTAGGTCTGCTTGGGGCTGCTGCCTGTCTCTGCTGGATGGTCTGTGGAATCTCCTCGACCTGCAGAGCTTCCAGCGAAACCGTTTTCTTTTGGCTCTTCAGGTTGACCTTCTTGTATCCCTGCATGAGCAGGATATTGAGGATCAGGGATACGATGAGCCCGATTTCGAACAATTTTTTATACTGGAGCTTTAAGCCCTTGCTTGGATTATCTCTCATGCTTCATCCCCTCTCAGTCGCCATATTTGGCGCAATAATTGAGTTTAAGAGCATCGGCTTCACGTAATCTTTCCTGAATATCCGAAACAACTCCCATATCAGCCAGCCGGTCGCACTTCAGGGAAACCACCAGTTTGGGATTTTCCAGACGCTTCTCATACATAATGTGTGCTATATCGCGCATCTGAACGAGTTTATCGTCAATCGATATGTCTCCCTTCACATCCGACCAGATATTGGCAACGTTCTTCTTGGCTTCCAGTTTCTGTATCCTTTTGGCCACCGGCAGGTCCACCGGAAGACCGGTATACTGCCTGAAGGTTGTGGTAACCATGAAGAAGAGCAGCAACATAAAGACAATGTCCGGCATGGAGGTTGTTTGAATTTCGCTGCTGACCCTGACTTTCTTTTTTATTTCCATGCTTTCTTCTCCGTTCTAGGTTTCAGGTTGAGCGATGGAGATTCGCGGAGATTCCCCCATGGCCATCTGAACCTGATCCAGGACACTCATGAACACCTGGTATTTCGTTTTGCGGTCAGTCTTGATGGATACGACCAGGTTCTCGTTCTGGGCATAACGCTGTTTGATAACTTCTTTTATTCTGGAAACCTGAATTTCCTGGTCATCAAGAAGTACATCTCCGGAAGCGTTAATCAGAAGATTGGCGATATTGTGCTTGGGTATGGGTTTAGCCTGTCCTTTTGCCGGCAGAGTAAGACCCAGGCCCTTATCCACGTCGAGACTCGTAGTGACCAGGAAAAATGTCAGGAGAAGAAAAGCGATATCCGCCATGGAACACTGAGGGATAAAGACATTACGCGCCTTCCTCTTTTCAAGAAGCATTGACCTTCCTCCTCAGGCTATTTTTTCCTTTTCTTCTCGATGAGATGGTCAACCAGCTCAGCGGAAGCTTCTTCCATATCGATCACCAGTCTGTCGATCTTGGAAACAAAGTAGTTGTGAAAAATCTGAACGATCATGGCTACCACCAGACCGAAAAGGGTGGTCAGCAATGCCACCGAGATACCGGATGCTACGATGGAGGGTGAAATGTCGTTGGCTCTCTTGATGTCCTCGAAAGATACGATCATACCCTGAACAGTTCCTGTGAATCCAAGCATGGGGGCAAGTGTGATCACCGTGGACAACCAGATCAGTCCTCTCTCCAGAAATGCCATCTCAATGGATCCTGCATTGGTGATGGCTTTTTCGACATGCTCAATACCGCTTTCGGACTTTAAAAGTCCTGCGTGAAAAATCGAAGCAACCGGCCCTTTGGTTTTCTGGCATACCTCGAGGGCTGCATCCGTACCGCCTTTATCCAGAGCATTTATCACCTGCTCAAGGAATTTTTTTGTGTTGACACTTGCGCGATTCAAAGAAATGAAGCGCTCTACGCAAATAGCAATCCCGACAATGAACAGGATCAGGATGGGATGCATGAATAGGCCACCTGCAAGATAATATTCTACCATCTCCTTTTTCCCTCCATATAAGATATGAATTTGAGTTATTAATCTCTTGAAGATATACATATCGCGATTTAACGAATTAGTATAACAAATTTCATATTAAAAGTCAACGTTTTTTTTACCCGGACACCCTATATAACCTTGCTCTTCCATTCTATTTTACTGATGATTTATATCCGGGTTCCGCTCGTATCAGCCGAGACAGGCTGCCACTGCTTTTGCCATATCCAGTGTGCTGTTCGATCCTCCCATGTCGTATGTCCTGATTTTCCCATCCGCAATGACTTTGGAAACCGCTTTTTCTACAGCATCCGCCATTTTCTTTTCATCCAGCCAGTCGAGCATCAGTTTGACGGAAAGAATCATTGCTACGGGATTCACCTTGTACTGTCCCGCATACCTGGGAGCCGAGCCGTGCGTGGGTTCGAACACGCCATAATCATCCCCGATATTCCCGCTGCAGGCGAAGCCCAGTCCGCCCACAAGCTGGGCGCAGAGATCTGATATGATATCTCCGAACATGTTGCTCGAAACCAGCACACCGTAGTCCTGCGGATTTTTGATCAGCCACATGCACATGGCATCCACATTGGCTTCCCACAGATCGATATCCGGGTATTCCCTGGCGATCTCTCTCGCTTCCCTGATCATCAGCCCGGAAGTCTCGCGGAGGACATTGGGTTTTTCGACCACGGTAACTGTCGGATAACCGTATGTCTTCGCATATAAGAAAGCGTCGCGGACAATGTTCTGGCATGCTTTACGCGTGACAATCCTGCATGAAAGTGCCATATCTGCCACAGGCACACCGGAGAACGCCTTCATTCGGGGATGAAGCTCGGAAAGATGCGTCTTCAGGGCATCCGGAACAGGATGGAATTCCACACCGCAGTAAAGATCTTCGGTGTTCTCCCTGAAAACGACCAGATCGATATCGTCCCTGTAATTGAGCGGATTGCCTTTATAGGCTTTGCACGGTCTCAGATTGGTTCGCAGACTGAACTCCTGCCTGAGGCGAACAATGGGACTGAAATAAACAGGATTTTTTCCACGCAGCTCCGGGGACAGTTCCTGTACAGCCTCATCCCTGGGCTTGGACGTGATGGCTCCAAAAAGACAGCAGTCCGTCTCCCTGAGGAGTTTGAGCGTTCTTCCGGGCAGGGGGTCCCCCTCTTTCTTCCAGAATTCCCAGCCGATGTCGCCGTAACGGTAATCGGCATCCAGATCCAGCACTTCCAGCACCATACGGGCTGCATCCATGACATCATTCCCGATGCCGTCGCCCGGCAGGCATGCAATATTCCATTTTGCCATACAACCCTCTCAATCACAATACGATTCAAATGAACGAATTATTTACCGGGAACCCAAAATCCATGAGCCTGCATTCCGGAAAGCCTTTACTGATTCTCCAGGTTCATTATGTTACCATGTATAGGAAAAAGAAATCCGGTGGGAATCACTGAAGATCGAAAGCGGGATATAAGCGTAATCCAGACTGTAGGCTCCCCATTTGAAACCCGTTCCTGCTGAAATGTTTCTCGTATCATAGCCAGACTGATAACCCAGCCTCAAAAAGAGAGCATCCCTGTAACTGTACTCCACTCCGCTGTGCAGATGAACAGGAAACTCTTTTTCCTTTACCATTTCCATGGCTATTTTCCACCCGCCCGCTTTACTTTCATGCATCCATCCTATGCCAGCTCTCAGCATCAGGGGAAGACTGACCGGTTCCTCCATGAGATCCTGCGTCCAGCCGATATTCTGCACCAGAGCTGAGAGAAAAAGGTTTTTTCCCCATGGCGAAACTGTGGCTGCCATATCCACTGCCACACCCCAGGCTTCACTAATGAAAATCTTCTCATAGAGTCCTCTTACCGTTGCACCGATTCCGAGATGATCGGTCAGGCGCAATCCAAAGGAAAAACCTGTTTCCAGTTCATGGCTAGAGAAAACCCCGACCGGCTCCGGTGTGGGTTGTACTCTGTGTTCAATACCTCCTATCCCTGTATAGAGCACATGAAACCCTAGACCTCGTCCGTTCCTGCACCAGCCCATAGCGACCTGTGCACTGTTAACATCCTCTACCCACCTGTGGAAGGTAAACTGTATCTCCCTCCCGCTGTAAAAAGCGAATCCTGAAGGATTCGCATTTAAAGACGCACCGTCTTTCAGCCAGACAGCTGTAGTCAGGCCCATGCCTGCAGTCCTGGCATTTCCATGGAGTTTCAGCGTGGAAAAACCGTTGCCGAATGCCCATCCATATCCCAGAATAATCAATAATCCCGCGATTCTCTTCATCTTGCAGTTCCTAGAAAACAAATGACCAGCTGAATACATGGTTGCCGCGCGGAGCCACAGGATCCGGGATGTATCCATAATCCATCTGTATTCCCATTTTTCCGATCGTCTTCCTGTACCCTGCTCCGGCTGTGAGTTCCTTAGTCTTCAGTCCCGCTCTCAGAAAAAGACCGGGCAATCCCTCCCATTGCACACCTGAAAAAATCCTCGCAGGAAAATACTCAGCGATCTCTATGTCCAGAGCAACGAGAAGCCTGTTTTTCAGAAAGGATCCCGCAAGACCGCCCTGAAACACACGGGGGAAACGGTTCACTGTCTGTGTCCCTCTTTCATACAGTTCCTGAGTATCCCAGGTATATTTCGCTCCTATATCCCGCTTGACGATGCCTGCCCTGAGCCAGGAAAACGGACGAAGCTGGAGACCGATATCAAAACCAAATCCGCGCGATACGAGTGCACCCCCGTCCTCCATGATACCGCCAAATCTGTGATAGAGCAGCTTACCGCTGATGCCGATTCCCAGTACCGGTACGGGATTCATCGCAAAGCTGAAAGTGAAACAATGCTCATTGTCCGTAAGATCCCCTGTATCATTCCCGTTATAGTCCCTTGCATCTATATTGTCCACGCCTGCGTTGATCCATCCCAGAGCGAATCCAGCCCTCAGTGGACCTTTCTCACCTCCTCCCAGCGCCTGTGCATACCCCACAAAAAGGTGATGCCTGTCCAGGGCCATGCTGTTGAGTGTGCCTGTCACCCACCTCTGCTCGAGAAATACCAGCCCTGCTGGATTGTAATAGAGGGTATAGCCGTCATCTCCCAGAGCTGAGGAGCCTCCTCCCATGGCAAGCGACCGCGCACCCAGGCCCAAACGCATGAAGCTGCCCGCATACCCCCCCCTTCCCACTTCCCCCGCGAGTGCGATACCCTGAATCATGAATACTGTCACCGCCAGCAGGGAAAAAACAACCCTGCGGGTCCGTCGCGAGCCCCTTCCACCCGGATACGGGAATATCCATGCCGGTTTCACAGACAGAAGATCTATTGTTATTCTCTCTCTCATCTCAGTTGACGACCATGACCTTTCCCCATGCGCTATCTCCGCTGGAAAAAGATACTTTATAGAAATAAACACCATTCGCCACGCTGTCGCCTGTCTCATTGCGGCCGTCCCAGGCTTCTGAATAGGACCCCGGCTGCCTCTCTTTCCCCTCGACAACGGTTTTGACCAGATTCAATGCGAAATCGTATACGCGTACGGTCACCTGTTCATTATTCCGGGCTGTATATTGAAAACGCACGTGGCCGTCTCCGCCGGCCACATTGTGCCTGAGGGGTGAGAATGGATTGGGATAAGCATAGGTATCAGGAACACCCCCTGCGCCCGGTATCTGGAAGACCCTGTAGATTTTCCATGTTATCCCCTCGTCGGGTGTCATGGCGAGCCCGTCAATCGTTCCTATCCACAACCTTATACCATTTTCCGGTTTCACCGATGTAATCTCTGTGGTGAGTACCTTTTCACCGGATTCGGAATCCACGATCAGAGGAAAGAAGGCCCAGGTTTCCCCGGAATCGAGAGATTTGAATACGCTGTTGTCCGTTGCCACATATACCGCTCCGGACACGGGATCGATTCCGAAATTGTGTGCGAATTCGCCCTCGAGCAGGATCTCCCAGGTGAGTCCGCCGTCCGAGGTTTTTGAAACAGCTCTGAATTCATCTGAATCGAGCGCCTCTACGGTCGCAGCCCACAGAATTTTTCCAGCTCCAGTTCTCTGAAGGGCCAGAGCTACCACGAAATTGCCTGAGATCCCTTCAGGCTGGTTCTGATGGCTGAAGGTGACCCAGGACTCACCGTGATCCGTGGATTTGTGTACACCGCCGGCAGATCCCACCCAGAGATCTTCCCCGTCATATAGCACGGAAAAGACACGGTGCTCCAGCCTTCCCAGTGCGTCGAACGGGAATCCATCCACAGTGACCACGCGCCAGGTCCTGCCCGAATCCGGACTGGCCCTCAATCCTCCGCCGAAGCTCGCGATCCAGACATCCTTCTCTGTTATGGTTATATCGTAGGTGATGTTCTGTATGGGAGTCGTTGTAGGCTTATAGGCTGTCTCGTCTTTATCATCCACCGGCTGCGGCAACCAATCCCATGTTTCTCCTCCGTCGAAAGACACACTGAGTCCTCCGCCCGCTTCGAAGTCTCCCACATCGGTCGTTGTGTCAAAGGCCGTTGCCACCCACATCATTCCATACCCGGAGGCAACAGCGGATATGCCTCCTTTTCCGATGCCATGGCTGCCTGAAAAAATGTTCCAGGTTACTCCGTCTTTGGTCCTGGAAAGCCCCCGGCTGGTGGCGATCCAGACGCCATGATCGTCGATAAAAATGTCGTTTATGGAATTGCTCGCAGGGGACCCGGAGGGGCTGCCTCCGAGCAAAAATCCCCCCTTTCTCAGGGCTTGAGCACGACTGTCCGCAGCAACCGCGCACGTCAGCAGTACCAGGAAGATTGTATTTCGAAGATTTGTATTCATATTCTTTCTATGATAATATCTGCATATGGATTGCAGGATCATCCGTGCTCAATCCTCTACCGTGATCTCGAAAACAAGCGGATCGCTTGTGGCTCCTGCCCTGTCTCGAGCGAAAAAGGTAAACAGGTAAACACCCTTGTCGTTCTGTGACGTGATGGCAATTGTCAGGGAATAGATACCGTCTCCTGCCTCTTCATCTCCTGATGTCCCGTCATCGAACATGCTGAAAGGGTTGCCGCTGGAAGGCGAACCATCCGGTTTGGTTGTATTGAAATAGACCTGGCTGATATCCTCGGGACCCTGCGGATCATCGGCCTGCACGGTAATGGTGAATGGAACCGCCGCCGACCGCGAAACCATGTCAGGAGCTTCGACATGGGAAAGAACAGGCGGATCGTTTGTTTGTTCCACGAAAAAGTGTAAAACCAGTGCCTTGCTCCTCAAGCCGCCCCGGTCCATTCCCTGGAACCGGACGGAATGCAATCCTCCAATCTTCAGTGCACCCTTGAGATCAAGAACCGCCCTGTAGAAACCCTGTTCAGAAAGAAGGTCATATGCTGCGGACTGGCCAGTACCCGCATCTTCATGGAGTCTCTCATGCAGAAAGGGTACGGGACTCAACGGGAGATAGATGTCGATGTACACGGAATCGATGTCATCCGGTCCCTGCGGATCCGCAACCCGTACCGAGAAAGCGGCTGTTTTCAGCTCTTCACCCCTGAGTGTATCGGGAACCAGTGGATCAAAAAGAAATGGCGGATCGGGCTTTTCAGAATCCTTCACCTCAATTTCCGCTGAAACCGGATCTGCAATATTCCCGGATCTGTCAGAAGCGTTCACCTCTATATGAAAGACACCCGTCCTTCCCTGCATATCCCCTGTTCCCAGCAGGCCAAAGTAAATGCCGTCTTCCGGCAGAATGTCCCCGTCCTTTCCATCATCCATCAACGTGTCCGTTCGAAAATGATAAGCCTCATTCGCAAACCTTATGGAATACCAGACCAGAGTGACATCCTCCAGTCCCTGGGGATCTGTCACACGGACGGATACAGGGTACTCTGTATCCGTCTTTAGATAGACCGTTTGAGGAACGCTCAGTCCGGCCAGAACAGGGAGGAATTCCTCTGTCTCCACAGGCTGTTTGATCTTGCATGAGAAAAGGAAAAGCGCGAGAATACCGGAAATCCTGACAGCTCTTTCGATCTCAGGTCTCAACAATCTCTTTCTCGTTCCCGGACTAAAACACTTCATTTATCGTGATGCTCCAGAAGTCAGTATCAAAGGACCCCGTTCATCCTGCGAACCCGAAAAAAAATCCGAACTCCAGGGCCCTGCAGGAAAGAGAATGCCCACAATTCGGATTGTCCAACCCTCCGCGAAATTCGATCTTACTGTAAAACACACAGTAAAGGAAACCGGTTTTATGCAACTCTTACTGTATTCTTCGGCCGATAACGAATTCCGCCCGGGTATCCTCCATTTTTGATTCATAGACAAAATAAAAAAAACAGTCCAGAATGTCAAGTATTTCTTGTTCCCCGGATATACAATGCCTGACCGGAGCCCTTTGTGTGCCGTTGGCATGGCCGATGTGCCAGGCAGCATAATTGCGGTCCTGCACCTGATCTTCATATCGGTGCCCCCGGAAGATTTAAAAAAAATCCCTTCCCCGGGAACGGGGAAGGGATTAATAGACAACCTATTGCTCTGCCGGTTTATTCTGACAGCTTTTTGTACATTTCATAGCGTCTCTTCACGACTGCCTGAAATTCGGTCCAGAAACCTTCGACTTTATCAGGGAAGGTCTGTTTGAGGGACGCATACCGTTTTTCACCCTTGAGGAATTCTTCCAGCGGTACTGAGGGTTCCTTCGAATCGAGTATCAGAGGATTCTTCCCCTCTGCCCTCAGCAAAGGATTGTAACGGTAAAGAATCCAGTAGCCCGATTCCACTGCCCGTTTTTCTTCCTCCTGGGTGAATGCCATATTAAAGCCATGATTGATGCAGGGCGCATAGGCGATGATGATGGATGGGCCCGGATAAGCTTCCGCTTCGGTGACCGCCTTGAGAAGCTGGTTCTTGTTAGCTCCCATGGCCACGGATGCAACATACACATATCCATAGCTCATCATCATCATACCGAGATCCTTTTTCACGGTCTTTTTACCACTCTCGGCGAACCTGGCCACGGATCCGAGCGGTGTTGCCTTGGAAGCCTGCCCGCCGGTGTTGGAATACACCTCAGTATCCAGGACAAGGACAT
>CAYXFJ010000015.1:0-6595 GCA_964464265.1 uncultured bacterium | reverse complement strand
CGTTCCGTCCGGATGCCATGACATGGTCCAGTCCGCCATAACCGATGTCATATGCCCATCCGTCACCTCCGAATGCCCAGACACTTTTCGGAATGAAGTAACTTTCCAGCTCTGTCAGTTTACGCAGGACATCCTGTTGCTCTCCGGATGCTTTTCCTGCCAGTCCGGGCAGAATCTCCTTTATTTTCGCTGTATTGTCCTTCGCGTCTGCGCCGGTCTGATCCCAGAGCTCTTTCGCCTTCACGAGAAGGGGTTTGAGCTTTCCGTCTATACCAAGCCCGAGAGCACGGTCGACTGTGTACAGAAGCTGTTTCCTGTTGGCATCCACTGCGAGCCGCATGCCGAATCCGTACTCCGCGTTATCCTCGAACAGAGAGTTGGCCCAGGCGGGTCCCTGTCCGTCCTTGTTCTTGCTGTAAGGTATGCTTGGAAAAGTGCCTCCCCAGATGGATGTACACCCTGTTGCATTAGCGACGATAAGGCGGTCGCCAAAAAGCTGCGTGACGAGTTTAATATAGGGAGTTTCGCCGCATCCAGCGCAGGCACCGGAGAACTCCAGAAGGGGCTGCTTGAACTGGCTTCCCTTGATGGTGCTCTCTTTGACAGTCGTGCTCATGACATCCTCGGGCATGGACAGGAAGAACTTCACATTAGCGTTCTCGCCTGCTTCCCGTTCCTCTTCAATGGGCTTCATCACCAGCGCCTGTTTCGGGCACTCGTTCACACAGTTCTCGCAGCTGACGCAGTCCTCTATGAACACCTGCAAATGGTAATCGTATTTTTCCCCGTCCTTTCCTTGAGCCTTTATTGTCTGAAAGGTTTTGGGTGCACTTTTCAACAGGTCCCTGTCGATCAGTTTCGGACGGACAACCGCATGAGGACAGACGAAGGAGCACTGGTTGCACTGAATGCATTTCTCAGATAACCAGTGGGGAACGGAGGTGGCAATACCGCGTTTCTCGAGCTGTGTGGTACCGGAAGGAATATACCCGTCATAGGGCATCATAGATACAGGAATGGTGTCGCCTTTCTCCCTCATGACCTTCTCGATGACGTTCCTGGTGAATGCGTCTGAATCCTCAGGCACGAGTTTTTTCATTTTCATATGCTTCCCGGGCAGTTTCGCAGGGACAGGAACTTCAGTAAGAGCTTCATCTGTCCTGTCCACAGCAGCCCAGTTCATCTTGACGATATCCTCGCCTTTTTTGATGTACGACTTTTTAATAGCGGCCTTGATCATCTCAATGGCTTTCCTGCGCTCAAGCACATTGGAGATGATGAAGAACGCAGCCTGCATGACCGTATTGATCCGGGCCCCGAGTCCGAGAGTGTTGGATATTTCGAGGGCGTTGATGTTGTAGAATTTGATCTTCTTTTCAATGATGGTGCGCTGCATGTCTTCCGTGAGATTCTCGAACGCTTCTTCTGTCGGCCAGTTGGAATTGAGAAGGAACGTACCCCCCTCCTTGATCCCCTCGAGCACATCGTATCTTCCGATGAACGCCTGATTGTGGCAGGCAATGAAATCGGCGTTTTCCACCAGATATTGTGACTGAATGGGTTTTTTGCCGAATCGGAGATGGCTGCGGGTGATCCCTCCGGATTTTTTGGAATCGTACTGGAAGTATCCCTGGACATACATATCGGTGTTGTCGCCGATAATCTTGATCGAGTTTTTATTGGCTCCTACCGTGCCGTCGGCACCAAGACCCCAGAACTTGCAATTGATCGTGCCCGCAGGAACAGAATCGATCTTTAGAGTGACCGGTAAAGAAGTTTTCGTGACATCGTCTTCGATGCCCACCGTAAAGCCATGCGTGCATTTCCCGTTAAGATGGTCGTAAACTGCTTTGACCATGGACGGTGTGAATTCTTTTGAGGATAATCCGTACCGGCCGCCCACAATAACCGTGTCTTTTCTGTCTTTAAGGGCTCCGACCACATCCAGGTATAGAGGTTCGCCGAGCGATCCGGGTTCTTTTGTCCTGTCGAGAACGGCAATCTTCTTTACAGAAGCAGGTATGGCCTTCACCAGGTGTTCTGCAGAGAATGGCCGGTAAAGCCTCACTTTTACGAGACCCAGCTTCTCCCCCTTCGCATTCAGGTAATTGATGGCCTCCTCTATGGTTTCACAGGCGCTTGCCATGACAACGATGATCCTGTCCGCATCCGGAGCTCCCACGTAATCGAAAAGATGGTACTGCCTTCCGATGACGCGGAAAAGAGCATCCATGCATTCCTGAACGATGCCCGGAGCATCTATGTAATATTTATTCACGGTTTCGCGTCCCTGGAAATACACATCCGGATTCTGGGCGCCCACTTTTACCCTCGGCTTCTCGGGATTCAGGGCTCTCTTACGGAAGGCTTCTATCAGGTCCATATCCGCCATACTCTTCAACGTATCGTAATCGATGAGCTCAGCCTTCTGGATTTCCGAAGAGCTTCTGAAACCGTCAAAGAAGTGAAGGAAAGGGATACTCGATTTCAGGGTGGCCATGTGGCTGACAATGGCCAGATCATGGATCTCCTGAACGGATGCAGAGGCAATCATGCCCCAGCCCGTATTGCGGGCTGACATCACATCGGAATGATCTCCGAAAATCGACAGAGACTGGCAGGCAAGGGATCTGGCCGATACATGAAAAACCGATGGAAGCATTTCACCGGCTATCTTGTGCATATTCGGGAGCATGAGCATGAGGCCCTGACTGGCCGTAAATGTCGTGGTCAGCGCTCCGGCGGACAGGGAGCCATGGACAGCACCCGCAGCCCCTCCTTCAGATTGCATTTCAATAACTTCGACCACCTGGCCAAAGATATTTTTCCGACCATTGGCTGCCCAGGCATCAGCAAGCTCACCCATGGTTGATGAGGGAGTAATGGGATAAATTGCAGCGACATCACTGAACGCATACGCAATATGGGTAGCTGCTGTGTTCCCTTCAATGGAAGCCATTTCAAACTTTTTCTTCATTTCTCTATCCTCTTGTTTTGGATGAATGATTATTTAATTTCACTTCGTCATTCCGTGAATGACTGCGGGCAAAAAAGGGAGGTAAGGGTTGATCCTCCACGAGTGCAGCTGATATTGAATACATATAACAAAATAACTTACAATTATTTTTTTTAAAAATCAACATTTTGAGGAAAATTTTTAATTTATCCTCATTTTTCACTTCCTTCGGGTCTATGCACCCCCCCTGCATGCCCATTCTCTCATCCCCTTTTCCCGGACGCTCTCTCCTGTAAAGTATTTCCTGCATACCATTCATGGCATCTCATTCCCCTGATACTCTTTCCCGTACACCCTTTCCAGGATTCCCCTTTCCCGGACAGACAAAAAAAAGCCGGCCCTTCCGGACCGGCTGGCTGCTTGTCAGCAATTTCGATCCTGTCTCAAATGAACTCACACTGACATTATCTCAGTTTACGATCAAAAAGATCTCTCAATGAACCAGTGCTGCCATGTCCCTCACAGCCTGTTCCATTCCCATCCAGAGAGCTCTCGAAGTAAGTGCATGACCGACGATGATCTCTTCCATCTTGTCGATCTGCGCAATCTCTGCGACATTGTTATAATTCAGCCCCTGACTTGCGGACACTCCCAATCCTATCTTGGAGGCAGCCATCGCAATTTCCCGGATATTTTCAAGCTGATCCATTTTCTCATTGAGGTCTTCGGTAGAGGCGTACCTCGCGGCATTGAGCTCTGCATAATCCGCACCCAGTTTTGCTGCCATCTTGACCTGATTGAGAACCGGCTCGACAAAAAGGCTGACAACGATCTTCTGGGCTCTCAGCTCACGTATAACCTTCATGAGCAAGTCTTCATGGCCGATCAAATCAAGACCTTTGAGCCCGGCAGCCGGCTCCTCCTGAAAAGGCACCAGAGTGATCATGTCCGGAGTGATACCAACCGCTGTACGAATCAGGGACTCGTCCGGAGGCACCTTGATGGTAAAATGGGTTTTTGCCAGTGCTTTCACCAGACGGACATCCCTCTCCGTTAGCGGTTTCCATCCGACCCGGACAGAGCATACTATGCCATCGGCACTTCCCATCTCAGCAAAGGCGACCGCGAATGCAGGATCGGGGGAATCGGTATTCCCTGCCTCACGTATTACAGCTATGGATTCAAGATCGATCCCAAGCCTTGCCATTATACCCTCCTCTTCCGGTTATTTCTTTCATTCCTGTATCCGACTGTTTTTCAGGGTTCTCTATTTAATGTTTCCATGGAAATACAAATACTGATTCTGCGCGGGTCACACATCGCCAACCCCCGGAATCACCGGACCATTTCTGAAACGGTGATGAGCTGATATCCCTGTTTTAGTATTCCTGGGATTTCCTCTTTCATTATTTCAAGAGTGGTCTGCGTGCAGTGGCCGATACCTATGGCTTCCCTCTGTTCCCTTGCTCTTTCCATGAGAAGCCTGAACGATTTCCGGATATTTTCCATGCCCGGTTCCACATCCAGAAACACGTCCCTCTTCGAACAGGGGATTCCCATCTCACGGGCAACATCGAAGGCCACGGTCTCCGCCGTGGTCCGGCTGTCGACAAAAAAGAGGTCCCGTTTCTTGATTTCCTTTAAGAACAGGGTCATGCACAGACGATTGGACGTGACCCTGGAACCCATGTGGTTATTGGTCCCCACTGCACCCGGCACATCCGCAAGGGATTTCTGAACAGTTTTTTCAATCTCCTCCGGGGTCATCTGACTTAAGATCATATTCTCACGGGAATAAGTTCCGGTCAGGGGTTCCATGGGCTGGTGCATGAGTATTTCATGACCTTTTTCCGCAGCACTTTTTGCCACCCGCCTGCTCATTGGCCTGCCGGGCAGAATGGAGATAGTCACATTGAACGGGAGATCGAGGAAAGCCTCAACGACACTATCCCAGTGATCCCCAAAATCGTCTATGATGATCGCTATCCTTCCCTCGACACTCGGGCGGTCATCCCTGATAAATACAAGATGGAAATAACAGGAATCCTTCCAGCTGATATCGAGTGCGATCTCATCTGAAGGGGGATTGTTTCGCCCTTCGAGCTGCCATCCCATGGCCGGATCAAATTTCTCCTGCAGGGCGAGATGAATATTCAGAAAGGCGATATCAGCGGGTAGCCTGATGCGCCAGGTTTCTACAGGACGTGTCCGGACAATCCTGACCTGATCATTCAGCTTGAACCGGACCAGCGCTTCCTCAAGGTCCTGCCGTTTGCTCTCTCTTTCAGGCGGCGCCTCACCTGACCGGGAGGTAAAAATATTCCTGTTCTGAAAAAGATGTAGAAGGATGGCTCCAATCAACAGCACACTCAGCGCTGCCGGAATCCATGGATTGGCCAGGAAGTCATGAAACGTGCGCCTTCTCTTTTCTTTTACAGACACGCCTAACCTCCCAGTGTCGCTTTCAACAGGCTCCAGGATGAAAATCCCGAAATGCCCTGATCTCTCCACCGTGTGATCGCCCATTCACCCCTGCGGTCAGGAGACAGCCACAGTGTCATATATCCCTCATAGCGCGTACTCAGATTGGACTGAGTGTGATGCAGTTCAAGCTGGTATCGCGCTGCAAGAATGGCATTATCCGGCACCACCATTTCCCAGATCTGATCAGTCATCAGAAGAAAACTGGCAGAATCTTTTGGAACATAGGAAAATACCTGCTGCACGACGGCCTGTTCCTTCTCGCGGCTCCAGTCGATAAATACAGGTGAATGTACGGAGAGAACCTCCGGATCCGCCTCAAAGTGATAGGATTGGTCGCTGTATTCAGGATCCACGATACACCGGATCACATTCTCGACATTCCGCTCGAATACGGCGTTCTGCAGATTCTGTACAGTCTGTTCAGGGCTGAGAGGCTGGCGCCATCCGGATTGAGGATTGATCGGAGGTTCGGGTTGCCGCGTGGCAAACGGAGACTCGCACACTGTAAACACAAACCAGCCCGAGATGATCGCCAGAACAACCCTGACAGCACCTTCACCTTCTGCTGCCTTCCGTTTACCTGAACGTTCATGTCCTGTCTGTCCGGAGAGCATCCAAACCATTCAACAGCCTTCTTTTTCAGTCATGCCCTTCTTCCCCGAACCCCACCCGTGCCGGATTCATCCAGACTTATTCACATATAGAAAAAGCGTCAGACCATTACGGATGGCTGACGCTTTTTCAGATAGATTGCACTGTTGTTACTTGCGTTTCTTGATGGCGGGTTTTCTCTTTCTCACCACTTTTCTCTTTTTGGGTTCTACAGGTTTCTCCTCTATTTTTTCCTCCTCCACCTTCTCTTCTTCCTCCTCCTCGGGTTCAGCGGAAATCAGACGGACGAAAACATCCCGATCCAGAACTGGCCTTCTCTCCAGTTCCCCTGCCGCCTTTTTATATTTTTGATATTCCAACAACCGCCGGATCAGTTCTGCTCTCGGGTCTTCTTCTGTTTCTTCTTCCTCCTCCGCCGTTGCCGGAAGGAGCGTCCTTGATTTGATGTGAAGGAGTGTGGATGCCATCAGAAGGTACTCCCCGGCGACATCCAAATTGAGATCTTTCATGATTTGCAGGTACTCCAGGTACTGCTCCGTGATG
>CAYXFJ010000014.1:8004-22420 GCA_964464265.1 uncultured bacterium | reverse complement strand
TCCCCGTTGAAGGGATTGGGATAGTTCTGCATGAGTGTGAAGGATGAAGGAGAGAAACCGTTCTCACGGCCCTGAATACCGCTCACCCAGTAGGCGAGTTTGATCTGTTTTGCACCAAAGCTTGTCCACGTACAGTCTCCTTCGACAACGACCGCTGAATCCCCGTTAATAAAGAAAGAGAGCGTATCACCTTCCACAGCACCTTCATCCTCTGCCGGATCCATATCCGTCCCGAAAACATGAACCAAAAACTGACCTCCATCGAGAACACTTGTTTTGCCGCATAGAATACCATCCGGATCATATACGGAGATCACATCTCCCTTGAAAAGAAGATCCGGCTGCTCCCCGGAGAAATCACAGATGTAAGGCGTTGGAACAGGTGTCGTATCCTGAAAAGTTAGCTCAGGAAGATCGAAGGGTATAGCCTTGGGCACCCGGTATCCTCCGATGGGATACTGCAGGAAGGCCATGCTGTCGAGCTTGACCCAGTAACCCGAAAGATGGGACATCGTATTCAGATCGTTAATCGGTCTGTTCCTCACCCAGGTGCTCGGACCCACCCCTCCCGTGTAACCCATTACATAGGAGTACAGAGAGCGGAGGGATTCGAGTGCATGCCGCAGGGAATCCGATCTTGTGGGCAGATAGGCGATCAGATTCCATCCTGAATACATGGGTATGGGAGTCCGTATGGAAACCGAATCCCCCTCTAAATGCCAGTTCTCGATGGCCGATCCGCTGGATTTCACCCAGTACCCGTGAAGGGCGTCCAGCATGGTGAGATCGTTGATGGGCCTGTTCTTGACCCAGGTTCTCGGTCCCAGTCCGGACTGATATCCGAATACATAGACAATGGGCAGACTGCCGAACACGTCCGGTACCAGGTTGGGTTCAGGCAGGATGGGAAAGGATATCAGGTTCCAGTTCGGATATATTTCAATGTCCCGCTCAGCCGGCATGGTTCCGTCGGACACAGTGATGGCGCCGCATTTGGTATGCGAGACTACAAGGGTCTGGTACAGTGTGTAAATGGTAGCTTCCACAAAACGGACAATGGTGGTACGCGATGTCTGGCTCGAGGGTATGCCGTGCACAAGAAAATGAACCTTGACCAGGTTCCCCGCGTCCGGGATCATCCGTGTGGATGGCTGATTGGTTGTGTAAGCTGCCACTGTCGTGGTGCTTTCCATAGGACCCAGAAACGGATCGCCCCAGGGTCCGGTCATAGTCCCTTCTGAAGAGGCATCCACGGAGATGAGCACATCGGGATCGAACTCCAGTGTGATCTCGTAGGCCAGAACAGAGTCCTTCTGTGCCAGTCCGGACAGGCCTATGGCCAGCTCGAGGGTGGTCCCCCTCTGAACCGTGAGATCAGGGATGGAGAGTTTGACCACCAAAGGCAATGCTGCCGTGAGTATTGTGTTGCCCGCATTGTCTCCCGGATCGTTGGTCAGTGGAAGCTCCACAGAACCGGATTTGCCCGCTCCGTCATTGAAAACCACCCTCAGGATCTCTCCGTCCACCCAGGGGCTGGCAAAATTTCCGCACTGCACATACCAGGTTCCGGATGAGTAGCCGCAGTCGAACGATGCCTGGGTCAGAACCTCAGCGGGACGGACGAGCATATACGCCTGGAACGTCACGGATGCCGGTGTGCTGCCGTCCTGGTATTTCAGTTTTCCGTACCCGATATGCGGAGTCCCGGCAAAAAGGCTGAACGGGAGAAAAAGCGAGCATGCAATAAGGAGATTCGGTCTTTTCATTCGTTTTCTTCTATTTTATTTTGTTCATCCTTCCGGTGAACCATCGCCCATTCATTTTCAGTCTGTACAGATAGATACCGCTGGGCATTTCCATTCCCTGCCCGTCCCTGCCGTCCCATCGTTTCTCATAAAACCCGGGATCCCTCTCTCCATCCTCCAGGAGCCGGACCTCCTGTCCGCCAGCATTGAAGATCTGTATCCTGATCTCGCTCCTGCCGGTGACACGGTACCGGATGACCGTCTCTTGATTGAAAGGATTGGGATAATTCTGAAAAAGACCGTATTTCGGAAGCCCCGCTTCTGTCACGGTCCAGACGCTCTCCTGATCCCCGGAATGCCGGTCGTTTACGAATATCTGGCGCAGCGTGCAGGAGTACCGGAGCAGGTCTTTTTTCCGGATGAATGAAATCGAAACGGATCCATCGGCAGGGAACGGCCCGATGCCGAACATCCCGATTCTCACCGCACCTCTGGTCCCGGTATTGACCGCCAGATGGAACTCGTCCTTACCGGACGTAATCCCGGTCCCTCGATATTCCAGAACCTCCTCATCGTATTCACAGGCAAAATCCGCACCAAAAACCTGTCCGCCCCCGAAAGAAACGGACAGGACCAGTGTGTCGCCGTGAAGCGGTTCCGGAACAGCGTGGATAACAGATATTTCCCCGGACTTTCCCGGAACGGACTCCGGATTCCATCCTCCGTGCACGTCTCCAATCATTATTCCCCTGAAATCCAGATCACCCCGGTCCGCATCCAGACCCGCGATATGGATCGAATCCGGTTCGAAAAGCCAGCTGCCGATATTTACCTGCGGAGGAGATGGAATACCGACCGCATATCTCGCGATATGTGCCGCATCATACATATTGATGACGCTATCTCCGTTGATATCCGCAGCCTTTCGCATCTGTGGTGTGAGCGTAAGCTGCTTCACTACATTTCTGGCCACAAGAGATGCGTCGTACGAAAGAACAGCGCCTGTTCCTGTTCTTGTCTTGGAAGGTTTGAGGGTCACATTGTTCTGCAAAGGGATTTGATCGAAAAAGTAATCCCCCGCCGCATCTGTCGTATCGATGTTCTGTCCCCTCTCTTTCCATAAAATCCGCACTCCCTCGACAGGAGAATCCCCGCTGTAGTACGTCACATCCCCTCCGATCTCCAGCACATTTCTTATATCCAGCCAGAATGAAACGGATGGATTGATGAGCCCGTCAGAATAGGCAAGAATCTCAGAATCGACATTCCCGAGATTCACCTGCGCAAAGGCCATTCCATTTTCATCCGTCAGCACAGAGGAATCCCCTGTAAATTCAGCATCCCCGGAATGGATTGTAAACCGGACTTCCACTCCTGCAACCTCTGTCCCGTAATCGTCCGTCACACGGACTTTCAGAGAATCCCTGACCGGCTGGCCCTGAAGTCCGTCGATCTGTTCTGGAGACAGCCTTACCATGCGCATGGGCAGGGTACGGAAAGCGTCAAAGAACACTCCGGCCATATGTTCATACCCTTTGTCATTGGGATGGGTAGGGTCAGCAGTATCCAGCATGGTGGACACATTGAATGTGGAGTACTGGTCCACCAGCCTGAGAATCCCTCGAGGTATGCCCGGGATACTGCCCTGATTCGCATCCTCCACGAGAACGGCAACCTCCTGGTTGAACGACTGAACATAAGCCGGCCGTTTGGGATAGGGTATGATCTGGCATACGAAAATCGTTTTCAGATGTGTCCCGTATGTCCCGTCCTGCCACTGAATGAGATAACGGATCAGATTCGCAAGTCTTCCTGCAATGGTAGCCGCAAATGTGATGCCTCCATCCGTGGAGTAGGGGACCATGGGTACACCCAGCCACACATCGTTTGTGCCCAGATGAATGACAACAGTGTTCGGCTCGTACGTGTTCATATCGCTTTCGACATCAAAGGTGCCCGTACCCCCCGGGCCATCATAGAACTGGCCGATATTCGCACCCGTCAGGAAATGACCGCGGTAAGGTGCCACACCCCTGCTTCCCCTGAAACTGAAAGGGTACCCCAGTTCCTGAAGGAGCCCATAGAGGTCGTTTCTGAATCCAAGACCATCAGAGCTCGACATCCCCTGTGTGATAGAGTCTCCGCATAAAAGAATGCTGTTCTCTTGAGCGGATACAACAGACATGAACACGCACAGAAAAAAGACACAGGCAATTTTCATAGAACAAAAATAGGAAAACAATCCGAAAAGGTCAAGGTAAAAACTTTGCGCTCTGTGATCACATCTCTGCTTCGCCCGGATCACAACACCCTTTGCTAGGTCCGCAAAGAAAAGGGCGCACTTCCGTTCCCCAAAACGGACAGGCGCCCCTCCTTTTGCTTCCTGCAGGCACAAACTTCCTACTTGAGCTTGATCATCCGTTTTGTAATGGACCGTTCCTGGCTCTGCAGTCTGTATATATAGAGACCTGTTGCCGCTTCTATTCCCGAGCTGTCTTTTCCGTCCCATTCAACCGTATAGTATCCCGGATCCTTTTGTCCATCGATCAGAGTAGCAATTTTCTGGCCAAGCATGTTGTATATCGTCAGTACCACTCTTTCACGTTTGGGCAGCTGGAACCGGATGGTCGTGACCGGATTGAATGGATTCGGATAGTTCTGAGAGAGCTCAAATTTGCTGGGAACAGGCACTTTCACGGCAATGACACTGCTTTCGTTCTGGTTGCCGCGTGCGTCTGTATTGATGAGCTTGTAGTAGTAGGTTCTCCCTACTTCCACGTCCTGATCGACAAACAGATAGGAGCCGTCCTTGCTGCCCGGGATGATCTCATCGTTCAGCTTGATATATTCCCCGTCTTTCGAGAGGCTCCTGTACACATCGAAACCAAAATTGTCCACTTCATGGGATGTCTTCCACACGATCCTGACGCTGGATCTCTCGGTGAGGAACTCAGCTATGAACTCCGCCAGTGTCACGGAAGAGCTGACGCTGAGCACCCATCTGTGACTGATCGTGTTGACCGGATCGCTGACAAAGACATCCACCGTATAACTGCCTGGAGTCGCTGTCTTGGGAACCTGATAGAAGAAAACCGGCTGTGTTCCGGCAACAACCTGATCGTTGACTCTCCAGGCAAAACTCAGAGGATCGCCGTCCTGATCACGCGCATCGACCCAGAACGTGAGGGTCTGGCCCGCTGTAAAAGAGGTGTCCTCCGCAGGAATGGTTCTCATGATCAACGGCAGACGGTTCTTATCCTGAACATACAGATTCGTGGTCTTCTGGTCCCATCCCCCGCGGCCATCAACCACTTTAAGAGTGACCGTGTGCCATCCTGACTGATCGTAATTCGGGGTCCACTGGAAATAAGCGGAAGTATCGCTCTGCGGCAGAATTTCCATACCCTCGGACGGGAAAAGATTTCCGATCTGGAACGTAAGCTTGTCTCCGTAACCCAGTCCGAGATCCAGATCCGTAGCTCTCAGCAAAATCTTGAACGGCGGATACTGTCCCTCCACGATCTGGTCCGGATACTGATTGAAGATAATGGTCTTATCCAGTTTCGGGAAATTGGGATTGTTGACGGCCCTGATCTTGAACGTGTCCTTTTTAGCGCTGCTCCATTCAGCAAGCACCCGGGTGACCACTTCGGGTATGGATCCGCATTTGAATCGTACGGAGGCCACTCCCATTTCGTCATTGGCCACGCGGACAGAGGAGACCATGCTGCCGTATTCGTTCTCAAGCCACCCGTCTCCGGCTATCTTGGTGAAGATCACGTACTGTCCGGATACGCCGTTGCCAAAACTGTCTGTCACCATGGCACGCAGGGAGTCGGGCAGGAACTGGTTGACAGCCCCCACGATCATCTGCTTGGCGGACAGAGGATATACCGTGATGCTGTTCGCATCCCATACATTGGTATTGACATTCAGGACGAATTCCACAGGTGATCCTTCGAGTGTAATGCCCATGGCCCAGATTTTCACAAGACCTGCGGATGATCCGGTTTTGACCGTAACCGAAGCCTTTCCCGTGATATCCGTTTTCGGTGTCGCGTTACTGAGCAGGGTGGCATCACCTTCCATTACTTCGAATTCCACGGTCACGTTGCTGCTCGGATTGGAATGCTTGTCCGTTACCCTGACCTCGAGCATTATTTCTTCGCCGGGGCTGGGTGTCCACTGGGTCTGTGAAACAGCCATCATCTTTCTGGCCGGACCCGCGAAACTGGTGACACTGTACCATTTTTTATAGAAAATATCGGAGTGTTCAGCAGAGACCACCGCTGTACGGCCGCTTCGGGTATCTGCAATCACATGTGAACGGGCGATACCGTATGCATCGGATTTGACGGGCTGAGCATCCGCTACACGGGCATCCGTCTCACCTGCGAGAATAGCGAAGGTGACCGGTTCGCCAAAAACAGGAAGCGTATCTCCATTGACTATTTCAACGACCATGGCTTCAAAGGGTATGGGCAATCGCTCACCTGCTGCTCCGCTCAGATCCCAGTCGTAGCCGGGAGCCGGATACACCAGGTCCGTGGCCTCTCCGATTTTTGCTGTGGCTTCGAATATCGGATTGCCCAGCAGTCCTGGAGAGGGCACCTTTACGTAGTGATGGCCAGTCCGCTGCTGTCACTGACCACAGGCTGAGGTTCAACGATACTGCCCTTATTCCCGAGAATCGAGAAATAAACAGGGCCGAATTCCACAGGATTGAAGCCGTCGGTGATCTGAACCACGAAAGGCCTCTGGAGCACGGTACCGACATTGGCCGTATCTCCTCCGCCTGAATAGAATTCCAGGGTTGTCGCGTCATTCGCAAGAAAGATGACCTTTACCCTCTGATCCAGTGTGTCGCCACTGACAATAGCGGAGATAATCTTCTCGCCTGCGGTCGGCGATTGCAGGAAGCTGGTCGCTTTCCCCAGAGTGTCCGTCGGCGCCGTCTGCTTCTGCCATACATCCCATTTGTCGCCCTTCACATCGATGTACACGATTTTATTGGGCACCGGATTCCCGTAGCTGTCCAGCAGCCGTACAGAGATGGTACAGATGCTGTCCGGAACTGCATGTACCGGGGAAGTGGCCGCCAGTGTGGATCTCGATCCGCTCACAGGTCCGGGTTTGGCCGTGGCCCTGAACAGAATGGGTGATCCCCTGAGATCCGTGGGGCCGTTGGTGGCTCTGGCTTCCAGCACGTTATTCAGGGTCCCTGATTTCGGACCTAGTGTCCAAAGCACTGAGGCCAGTCCCTGGCTGTTGGTGAATACCGTGACCGTGGAGTCCGCAGTACCTGCACCGAGTTTTCCTCCTCCTGCAAGCACTGTGAATTTGACCGCCGCGTTCTGCACCTTATTCCCCTGCGCGTCATACACGCGGACCTGCATGTTCCTGGACTGGCCTACGATCTGCTCGAAAACCAGGGCTGATTCGGCTTTTATCGTATCCGCTTCCGAAGATTTGGCAGACAGATAGAAGACCGTGGAAATGCTGTCATCCACATTCTTCGTGTAGGCGACCACCCTGTTGTTATAGGGATTGGCGTCTGTGGCCGACTCGCTTCCGAGCCAGTAGACCACCCAGCCGTATCCGTTCGGATCGCACAGAATATCCTTCTGAGGCATGGCCACCTCATCGTCGAAACTTCCGCCTCCGGTCAGCATTTTAAACGTCACGGGCTGATTCCCGATGGGCAGGCCGTTGGCCTTGAGCATTCGCACCTTGAGCAGTTCCGGGAGCATGGTCCCCACTATTCCTGTGGCGCTGTCCCCTTCCACTTTGACGAGGCTGTTGGCTTCTGATTTGACCTGATAGTCCAGAAGTATCGGTGAATCGCTCAACGGATAGAATCCATTATCCGCTCCAACCCGTATCACCCCTGTAAACGTACCGTGAATCCCCCCTGCTACCACATGAGTTGAAGCTTCTCCTGTGGCATCTGTGGTATCCACGAATACCGTGCTTCCGTTGGGGAAACGGAATCCCCCTCCTTCCGCTACGAAAGTGACCGGATTATCCTGAATGGTCTGATTGAGATTGTTCAGGACCCTCATGCGGATCGGATTCACCGACTGGGGATTATTGGTATAGAGGAGTTTGGAACCCTGAGTGATGAGTTTCAGCTTCTCCCCTTTGTAGAAGACCGAATCCCCGGCTATAACCACCTTGCTCAAGCGGCTGGTCCGGGCTTCCACCTTGACGATGCTCGAGGTGCGGCCTATCCACAGTGTATCCGCTGATATTCCGCTGGCATTCGTATATTTTGCAGTGGCCCCCACATGTGCATTTCCCTGTGTCACCACAAACCTTACAGGGATATTGGGAATAGGGACGTTCTGGTCATCCGTAACTTTCACCTGAAGATGATTGGGATGAACCTCGTTGATATAGAATTTCCTGGAAGCTGTCAAAGAAACGAGTTTGCTCACGGAGCCTGTGGTGACTACCGCTTTCATATCCTGATATAATGTGGTATCGGCTGAAGTATACTGCGCCCTGACCGTAAAAAGTGTATCCTGGGCTCCCAGCACAAGCTGGGTTGTGACCTTGCCGATGTTGTCCGTAATCCCTGTGGATGTGCCGGGTACAAGCCAGCCGTCTCCCAGGATGACCCCGAACTGTACGGTATTGTTGGGAGCTTTGTTATTGAATTTGTCGAAAAGCTGGACTGTCAAATTCAGTGTATCCCCGGAGGCTCCATCCAGGTTGTCTGTCAGTTTTGTCATTTTCGCCGGTGAACCAGCCCGTCCTGTAGCCTCGAAAGTCACCACCGATGTGAGATTGAGAAGGCTCGCTTCCAGCCTGTTCAGTCCTTCATTCTGAGGAGTGCTCAGTTCGTCGGCTACAGTACCGATCTTCCATGCAGTGGATGCTATTCCGGTTGCATCCGTTTTGGGGATATTATCCGGTTCAAGGCCTGATGGAGTATAATTCAGTTTGCTGGTGATCAAAAGCTTGTCGAGTTGCACATTCCTGTGCGCTGTCCAGATGCGCAGGGTGTACCTCTGCCCGGCTATAAGGGGTATTTCATAGGGAGTATTGACCTGCCCGCCCGGATTGACCCTGTCCCACTGGAAGGTGTTCGTGGTCGTGGTAGGCCTGAGGTGGTCGAGGATCTCCCAGGTGATGCCGCCCTCCGGGCTGTAGTCCACCAGTTCGACTGCGAGCACATAACGGAATTGCGGATAATTGATATTCCTTACCCTCCCCCAGATATAATGGGGCCCTGTCTGCAGTGCATTAAAGCTAAAAGTGACATACCCGCGTATATCGCCTCCCTGCTGAACCGAGGCCACATACTTACCGTTGGATGCGTTCACAGCATCCTCGTACTCCACCATTGGAGCTACAGGTCTGCCCCATTCCGCTTCGAATCTCAGGTTGTTATCAGTGGTGTACGGCCGGTTGATCATGCCGCCGCCTGATTTCACGTTAAAGAAAACCGGCACTCCTGCCAGTGGCACAAAGTTATCATCCTGCACTCTGACCTTGCAGACCTCGAGGGAATTACTCAGCCACTGATCCACTGTCCCGGTGAACGGAGCATAATCCTCCGCAGCAAAACCCGCGGCTCCCGATGTTTCACCGGAAACGATGAAAGATTCGATATTATTGTTCCGGACGGTCTGCTGCCTTGAGAGAATCACTCCTGCGTATTGTTTGTTCCCTATAGGAGGCCTCTCGTTTTCAGGGCGCTCGTCATAGATCGATATTTTCGATGCGAGTCTGTCATTGACATAGAGATCGAACTTGGGCGGAGTTCCATCGGGCAGATCGATGATCACAGTCAGGGTGTCTCCAGGACCGGGATTGCGCCCCACTGCAGCGTAATCGTATTCCACTACTTTCACGAAGTCATCAATGACTCCAAATTCTATGTCCCAGAGATAGATCAGCCTCTTCTGCGTTCGTACGAACAGAAAATACCCGTGCGCTGTGGTTGATGTATCGCTGGCCAGAAGAACAAAACCGCCGTTTTCGACATCCGAAGGCGTGGCCGGAGGATTCTGTGACTGGCCTCCCCATACGAGCTTTGCGAGCGTGGGATTCCCCCTGCCTTTGTATACGGCCATGGTGCCCCACTCTCCTGGATCGTTGAGCAGGTTGGTCATTTCGCCGGCGACGCTACCGTATTCGGCAGGATCGTATATCCAGTTTTTCAGTGTGGCCAGTGAATCTACGAGCTGTCCTTCGGTGCTGGTTTCTTCAGACGGCACATTGGACAGGAGTCCGGGATTGCCGTAAAGATCCATGGCCTTGACCGCGAAATAGTACCTGTGGCCTGAAAGAAGACCGGTCACTGTCAGGGTTTCAAGAGATCCCTGCAATTTTGGGGGCGGCACATTGGGGACGATCGTAGCATTGTTGAAATTCAGAGAAGTGATCGGATTTCTCGAAAATCTCAGATCATAGACTGCGGCAGTTCCGGGTTCGTTCCCGTTATCCCCTGTCGCGGTCCATTGAAGCGAGATGGTGGTGCTGGTGCTGGTTGTTACTGCAAGATTGCTGATCTGGCCGGGCGGGAGCCGGTCCACATTGCGGCTGCGTATCCTGAACCAGTCCACGAGAATCGCATTGTCCTCCCCGTCACCCCTGAAAACTATTCCTGTATAATAATGATGTGATCCTTCAGTGAGCAGATTGATATCGGGTGTGATCGCCACTTCCGGATCGTTATTGCGCTGAAAGGTGAAGAGATTGTTTCCATCTGTTCTGGTATATGTTATTCTAAGGCTGTCCCCCGGCTGGAGATTATTAACGGTTGCGTTCCCAACTTCCTTATTGGGTTCCCCGGTATCCATCACAAAGACCCTGAGCGTGTTGTTCCTCACAAATGCCATGTATCCGTTGCCAGTGATGGAGGTTGAACTCATACCGAAAAGAAGTCCCACACCACTCAGTGTATTGGCATCTGTTGAGGAGTTGGGATGCACGCGCAGGATCGCTGTATTAAGATCCTCGCTATCATTCCAGAGTGCGAGCTGGTCCCAGTTCTGCAGCTCAGACGGGGAATTCGAGTAAATGGCGCCACCTGCGGGGGATTCATTAAGTGGCGGATCAATATTTGATATCTGTATAGAATTGGCAGCCATCCAGTTGTTCGTGCCATCGAGAGGACCCACAACCGCCCGCGCGAACTGGTCTTCCTGGGTGACAGCCAGATAATCCAGTATATAATCAGCCCAATGCCTTGCCATTGCTATGTATCCTGTGGTATTGGGATGAGTTGCATCTATATCTTCATTATAATAAGTAATAGGTGTCTGGCTCTGATTGGCATAGAAGGGGCTGTACATATTGACAAGAGTCACACGGTCCTGGTACGGACCCAGATTAACCCAGTAGTCCTGCAGCTTTGTATTGTAATCGAGTATTTTGGCGTTGATGCCAGGATGCGCGCTGTATGGAGCTCTGGGGATGATCTTGGCCAGAAATATCTGTTCTATCTCATCGCTTCCACCGTTCCATGTGTAGGCGAGAAGAGCGTCCATCAATAACTTGAGCTCATATACAATGGTTCCAGGTGTCAGATAGTCCCCCACTGCCTGCTCCTGGAACATATCATTCGTGCCCGCATGGAGAAGCACAATGTCCGGATATCCGGCACCTCCTCCTGCAGGATCCAGATCATCGAGCATTTGAACAACATCGTAGGTGCTGTCCGGAAGGAATTTCTCGATAGGAGCTCCGTTAACATAGTATCCATAATAAGGAGCATCCGGGGATGAGGGACTTCCGGGATTACCCAGGAATTGAGTGCCAAAACCTGCTCCTCTGGGACCTGTAAAAACCACTCCGTTCCCCACCAGCGTATTGTACAGATGATCCCTGTAACCGTGTTCTCCACCGACGGGAGGCACTCTGTCAGAGACACCCCAGGTGATCGAGTTACCTATGGGCAGCAAACGGATCTGAGAGAAAGCGGGGTTCAGGACCAGCAATCCTGTGATAAAAAACGCCAGTTTCATACCCCGCCTGATAGCTTGCGAATTCATTTTTATCCTCCAAAGGCCATTATATAGGACGTGCCTTGAGCAATATGCAAAAAAAATGCCATATTTCCCTTTTTCATGAAATATTTTAAGTCAATAAATATCAATTACTTATAAATTGGCAGAATAAGCGGTCTCAAAAGGGGTATCTCATATTTTAGCCGAAAACCCCCCACCTGCACATTTTTCAACCACTTGCTTCCTGAGGCACACGTTCGAGAATAATGATGGTAGGATTAAGATAGAAATGGCGCATGACCCTGTTGTCACGCCGGAAAATGGCAGCTGTCGAATATCCCATCCTCCCGGAAACCAGCCCCTCAAAATACGACTTCAGTGCCGAATAGCGCTCATCCGCCGGATTTTCGATATGGATAAACCTTTCATAGTAATAACTGGAGAGCACAATGAAATCCGGATTCCGTAGAGCGAGAGCCCCAGGAGTGAACGATCCGAGATTGTCTTCACGGGGAATCCCCGGATCCTGCTGGTCTCCAAGAAGGAGGCGGCCGATACGGCTGGCCTTCAAAGCCTCAAGACCCGCCAGAGTCTCGACAAAATCAGGCTGAAGTCTCTTTACTTCCAGGCCGGATCCGAACCGGGGCAGATAGCTTGAATACGCATACACCTCGATCCTGCTCCCTTGATTCACCTTCTCCTCTATAAATTCGGTAGCGGACTGGCGGGAATCGCTGCCGAAGAACCTCACGTTCCGCACACTGTAGACAGCGGAGTAGAGCAGGACTGTACCGAGAATCAGCCAGGACACCCATTGCCTTCTATACATAAGAGACTGTATTTCAAAAAATGAATCCGTCACAAGAACCAACAAAAATGGGAGGATGGGAAGCATATACCGTATTTCACCGATCTGCCAGGTCCCGATGTAGATAAAATACAGAAGGGGAGTAAAAAGAAGAACCGCTCTTTTCCATTCCGGATTTCTAATGAGCCTTACACAGCCTCCCAGAATTCCCAGCGCACAGAGAAAGAGCAGGGGAAGACCGAGCGTATCCTTCAGGATCCCCGCATTATTCCAGAACGCGGTTTCACCTCCGAATATTCCATAACCTCTGGTCGTATAGATCTGTTTGACAAAATCCGTGATAAAGGTCCGGAAGTCCAGTATCGCAAAAGGAGTGGCAAGAAAAAAAGCCCCTCCCGCAATGATCTGGGAAATAACGATCATTTTAATGAAATCAGATGTCCTCCCTTCAGAGGGATTTTCAGTTTTTCGTTTCATGCTTCTCCAGAAAAACAGATATCCGATGATCAATCCGGTCTCCAGCGGGATGAGGGCATTGTACTTGGTAGAAACAGCCAGACCTCCGAACAGGCTGGCCAGAAAGAGAAGCTTCTTTTCCGGGACATCCATAAAACGCAGTATGAAAAGAAAAGAGTACAGCAGCAAAAAAATCATCGGGACATCGTAGTAGGCCAGATGCGAGTAACTGATGAAAGGCAGATTGATGGCGAGAAGAAGTGCGGAAAGAGCGCCGCCATCCGGATGTTTCAGGTTTTTCCCGATTCGCGACACAAGAAAAACGCAGGCTGCGCCCACGAGGGCGGTGATGATGCGGGCGATCAGAGTGACGTGTCCTATGAAATCCTGAAAAGGTTCGAGAGAGACATGAAATGCCTTGATGTACAGAAAATAGGGAGAAAGAACCAGCTCCAGAAAATAATAATAGAGAGAGGGTTTCATGAAATAATGGGGATTGGGATCGAGATTCATGGCCATCGGAATGACGGTCTTATCTATGGCCTCGTACTCGTCCGGATACCAGTGTACGGGCAGCCCCCAATCTATCCCGTAAAGATTGAGGAGCAGGCTCAATCCCAGAATCACAACCATCACAGTATTTCTTTTGATATTCATGGCCGGCCTGTCCCATTTTATAAAAACCGTATGAACCTGCATAAAGGATACATTATCGGAACCACATTTACAAGTCATTTTTTCGACTTCGCCGTGCTCCGTTGCAGGTGTACTGGCATTATTTTTCACTTTCTATTTACTTCCATAAAATATTTTTGTATATTTGGACTGTTATTTTTAGCCACAGGACCGCACATGCATGCATCAAAAATAACCCAAAAGATACCGGTCGGCATTCTCGGCGCAACGGGTATGGTTGGCCAGTATTTTATTCACCTCCTCGAAAATCATCCGTGGTTTCAGGTGAAATGCGTGGCCGCCTCTCCGCGTTCAGCCGGGCAATCTTACGAATCCGCAGTGAAGGACAGATGGGTGTTCCAGAATATCCCGGAATCGGTAGCCGGACTTAAAGTTCTGGATGTTCAGAAAGACATGGAAACACTTGCAGAACAGGTATCGTTTGTTTTTTCCGCCATGAAAATGGACAAAGAAGCGACCCGCCTGGTTGAAGAAGCATATGCAGGTGCCGGGATTCCGGTTGTTTCCAACAATTCAGCGCACCGCTGGACCCATGATGTGCCCATGATCATTCCTGAAATCAATGCCCATCACCTGGAACTGATCGGCCATCAAAAGGAATCGAGAGGATGGGACAGGGGATTCATCGTTGTAAAACCCAACTGTTCCATTCAATCCTACGTGCCCGTTCTGCATGCCCTGAGATCTTTCGGCCTGGACACCGTGATCGTCGCCACGTAACTCGACCCGCCCTGCGACTCCGTCGGCGTCCA
>CAYXFJ010000014.1:3594-7994 GCA_964464265.1 uncultured bacterium | reverse complement strand
GGGGAGAACCCTGTCCTCATGGCCGGAGATGAACGATAACATCATCCCGTTCATTCCTGGAGAGGAGAAGAAATCGGAGATCGAACCCCTGAAGATATGGGGATCCGTTCAGAACGGACAGATGATACTGGCCACAAAACCGATCATCTCAACCACCTGCATACGTGTACCCGTGTCCGACGGACATCTCGTTTCCGTTCATGCACGGTTCAATTACAAACCCACACAGGACGAGATCATCAAAGCCATTGACTCTTTCGAAGATCCCCTCAAACTTCTCGAGTTGCCTTCATCTCCCGGCCGTCTTCTCACTTACTTCTACGAAGAAGACAGGCCCCAAACAGGTATCGACCGGATGCTGGAAAGAGGCATGGGTATATCCATCGGCAGGCTTCGTGCGGATCCTGTCCTGCACTGGAAATTCGTCGCCCTTTCCCACAACATGATACGCGGAGCTGCCGGAGGAGGGCTCTTGACCGCGGAGTTGCTGACACGAAAGGGATTTATCTCAAGTCCGGAATCCAAAAAGACCAGATAACCCAATTTTCATGATCGGGGAATAAATGCAAACCCAGAAAAGTGAAGCGGAAGTCCTGAATGAGGTACTCGAATCCTCTTCTCCATCAATCTACAGAATGCTCTCTGAAAGAGGCAGGGCCATATTTTTCCCGAGCAAAGGGCTGATCCGCCAGAGCCAGGAAGCCCAGGGGAAAAAATACAACGCCACTCTCGGCCTGGCCAACGAAGATGACGGTACACCCATGCGGCTTCCCTCGATCGCCCACTGGATCAATATGGATCCCTCACTCACATTCCCCTATGCATCCAGTTACGGAGATAACGAGCTGCGCCGGATCTGGCGTTCCATGATCTTTCAAAAAAATCCTTCCCTGAAAGCGGCTATCAGCACACCTGTTGTGACCTGCGGTATAACGCACGGTCTGAGCATGGCCGGCTATCTCTTCACGAGAGATCGGGACGAGATACTGATCACCGATCTGTACTGGGGCAATTACAGGCTGATCTTCGAAAATGCTTACGGAGCCCGTCTCAGGCCATTTCCGACATTCGAAGGAAAAGGATTCGGTTTGAAAGGACTCGAATCCGCACTGGAGGGTCAAAGCGAAAAAATAATTCTGCTGCTCAATTTCCCTAACAATCCAACGGGATACACCCTCACAGACAGGGAAGCCGTCAGCATAGTTGAGATCATCGGGCAGGCAGCGGATAAAGGGAAGGACATTCTGGTCATTCTCGACGATTCCTATTTCGGTCTGGTATACGAGAGCGGCATATATAAAGAATCGCTTTTCTCAAAACTGGCCGGTTTGCACGAACGCATACTTACCGTGAAGATCGATGGAGCCACAAAAGAAGATTATGTGTGGGGATTCCGGATCGGGTTTATCACCTATGGATCGAAAGCACTGGATGAAAAAGCGTTCCAGGTCCTGGAAGCCAAAACAGCCGGAGCTGTCCGCGGTTCGATTTCCAATTCCAGCCGCCTTTCACAAAGCCTGCTTATGAAGGCAGCCTCAAGTCCATCGTACTGGGAAGAAAAAGCATCCAAGCAGAAGCTGCTAAAAGGACGGTACATGAAGGTAAGGCAGACACTCGACAGTGAAGAAAAACGGTATTCAGCTTTCTTCGAACCCCTGCCGTTCAATTCCGGTTATTTTATGTGCCTGGACCTGAAGCATGATCTTGCCGCAGAACCTGTCCGTCTTATCCTTCTGGAAAAATACAGCACGGGAGTGATTGCACTGGGCAAGAGGATCCGGATCACTTTTTCCACTATCGCAGAGAAAGACATTCCAACCGTATTCGAAAATATCTATCAGGCCTGCAGGGAAGCAGCCGGCAGATAATCCTCCTTCACTCAAGGAAATTCAGCGATATATTCAGGCGGGATGGATCTCTTTAAGCATTTTCTGGTAACAATCCGGACAGATTCCGTGACTGATCATCACGTCGGCATGCTGGGTGAGATAGGACTCTACCTGTTCCCAGTAGTCCTGATCGTTTCTGATCTTTTTACAATATGAACAGATCGGCAGTAATCCCTGAAGCTGTTTGACACGGCTCAGTGCGAGCTCGAGTTTGGCCACATTATCCGTCAATTCCTTGTGCAGGTCAAGTATGCGCTCCCCCACTCTGACCCTGGCCATAAGCTCTTTTGCATTGAACGGTTTGGTGATATAATCATCTGCCCCCGCTGATAGTCCCGCTGCAATATCATTTGATTCCACTTTTGCCGTAAGCATGATGATGTAGACATAAGGAGATTTCTTTTTCCGTATCTTCCTGCAAAGCTCCAGGCCATCTATACCGGGCATCATCCAGTCAAGGATACAGAGTTTCGGTGCATCGCTGTGCTGAAGAGCGGTCCAGGCTTCAGAGCCGTCCTTGGTCACAACGACTTCGTATCCCTTTTTCGCAAGTGTCACCTCGAGCATACGACAGGATACAGGATTATCTTCTGCAATTAATAAACGCATATTTATACTCCGAACCGGATCAGACCGGTTTCTGTGCGGCTCTGTTTAACAGTTTTTGAATGACTTCCATCACGATCTCGATCCTTGTCGTTTTCCCGATAAACACATCTGCCCTGCCTTCCTTTGCCAGCCGGGCGAATTCATCTGAGTCGCGGGAAGTCAGCATCATCAAAGGGATGGACTGGAGTGTTTTATCACCCTTGATCAATCTGCATACCTGTTGTCCGTCTATGCCCGGAAGCATCATGTCCAGTATGATCAGATCAGGCCTTCTCTTTCTGGCTGCTCTGAATCCCTGCAGTCCGTCAACTGCGATGAACGTTTGATATCCACGCTCTTCGAGTTTTATTTTGAGCAGTTTTTGAAAAATGGGGCTGTCTTCGATGATGAGAACTCTCACAGCCTTTTCAACCTGTTCAGCCATTTTTCCATCCCGGATCTGTCAAATTATTTCTGCTGGTCCTTAAATCCCTGACGGGGTCAATTGCATCCGTTACAGATTTTAATCAGGCGTTCCGCTTCCATTCAGGACCTGCAAAATACATTTTCAATTTGTATAACTCTTCTTTCAGCCTGACCAGCAGATCCTCCTCTCCGTCATGATTCCCGTTCCTGCCGAGGGTTTCCAGCCTGTCTGCCAGTTCAAAAGCGTTCTTTGCACCGAAAATACCAATATCCCCTTTTAAGGAATGTGCTTTTCGTTCGAGCTGTTCGCTGTTGCCCGTTCGAATGATCGTTTCCAATTCTTCGAACCGGCGGGGCGCACCCCCAAGAAAGTCCCTTGCAAGTTCGCCAAGCAGTTCCCTGTCTCCATCCACCATCTCAAGGGCTTTATCCAGATCCAGTACGGGGTCCTCGTCAGCAGGACTTGAAACCTTAAGCTGTCTCTTCATGAAATTATCGATCAGTTCATATAGCTGATTTGCCTTGATAGGTTTGGGAAGATACACATCCATGCCGGCCTTGAAGCATCTTTCACGGTCATCTTTGTGCGTATGAGCCGTCATTGCCACAATGAGGGCATGACGCCCATTATCCCCCTCCATGTCCCGGATTTTCTCCGTCGCCGCATATCCATCCAGATTTGGCATTTGCACGTCCATCAGGACCACATCGAACCTGTCCTCATCAAATACCCTGATTGCCTGAAAACCGTCCCTGACGGACACCACCTCCATCTCTTTCTTTTTCAACAGTGCTTCCACCAGATGCCGGTTGACATCGTTGTCTTCTGCCAGAAGGATCCGCAGAGGTTGTTGTTGGGTGTTATCGCTCATGATGTCTACCAAACCTCCTCCGTATGTTGTAATGTCTCTGCCGGTCAGCCATTCGTTTCCATCCATCGGTTCCCGAAAAAGTACTGCTTTAGCTCGAACAACTCCCTTTCCAGTTGTTTGAGAACATCCATCGCTCCGGTAATCTCCTCTTTTCTCCCCATGATTTCGAGTGTCTGGGCAAGTTTATAGGCTTTTGTCGCCCCGAAATTCCCTACTGTTCCTTTCAGACTGTGCGCCCATTTCTCAATTTGATCGTAATCCCGTTTTTTTATCACTCCCTGCAACTGTATCAAACGGTCAGGACACTCCTCTATGAACGCATCTACAAGATCTTTCAGAAGCAGGCGGTCTCCATCAACTGATTCCAGGGCCTGTGTCAGATCCACGGGAGAAGACAATTCAGAAGAAACCCGGGTACTGAACCGGAAATGTTTCATGATCATCTTGTATAATTCCTTCGGTTTCATCGGTTTTGCGATATAGTCATCCATACCCGCCTTGATACATCTCTCCCTGTCTCCCCGCATGGTATGAGCGGTCATCGCAATAATGGGCACATGGGTTCCCGTCTTTTTTTCCCTCTCTCTTATCTCTCTTGTGGCTTCCAGTCCGTCCATATTCGGCA
>CAYXFJ010000014.1:2124-3584 GCA_964464265.1 uncultured bacterium | reverse complement strand
CGGGCGCGATCTCGGAGGGACCGCACGCGGAAACAAAGCCGATGCCGACCAGCATTTTGATGGTCTCCAGATTATCGACACTCAATATCAGATCGAATTTTTCCTTCTCGAAAGCCTCCAGTGTCTCTCTGCCGTCCGACACAGAGACCACTTCAAATCCCCTTTTGACAAGCAAGGTTTGTGCGAGCTTCCGGTTGATGCTGTTGTCCTCTGCTATCAGTATCTTCATGGTACGCGGCCTCACAGGCATTGCATCATCGGCCGCATGCAGTGTCTCTTCCGCTGACCTTAACATATTCTTGTATTTCTCCTCATTGAGAGTGCATATGATCTTGTCGAGAAGCTCCGATGATTTGACAGGTTTTGTCAGATGATGCGGAATGCCCAGAGACCTGCATCTCTCGTCATCGGTGTTGCGGTCCGCGGATGAGAGTACGATGATCCTGACAGTTCCGAACAAGCTGTCAGCCATCATTTTTTCAGCGAGTGTGAACCCGTCCATTCCCGGCATATGGGCATCCAGAATGGCCAGACCGTACTGTTTATTTTTATTCCCGGCAGCAGCAAGAGCTTCCAAAGCCGCTTCCCCGCTCTCCACGGGCGTGGGTTTCATACCCCAATTCTCCAGCATCCCCTGCAGGATACGCCTGTTGGTAGCATTATCATCGACAACCAGTACAGACAGATTCCTCACCAGGTCCGGCACCTCTTTCCCTTTCTGCTTCTGAGGATTCGGCTGAATGCGTATATTCATGGTAAAATAAAAGGTACTCCCCGGACCCCCCTCCTGCGTCCCGCGTTTTTTAATCGGACTTTCGACCCAGAGTTTCCCTCCCATAAGATGGACCAGCTGCTCCGAGATCGTGAGTCCCAGACCTGTCCCGCCATATCTCCGTGTAGTGGATCCGTCTGCCTGGGTGAACGCCTTGAATATTTCAGCCTGTTTCTCCGGGGGAACTCCGATTCCCGTATCGGTTACGGCAAACTGAAGGGTTATGGCATCCGCTTTCCTGCCGGTCACCCCGATCTCAAGTATCACCTCGCCCTTTTCTGTGAATTTCACTGCGTTATTCATGATGTTGATGATAACCTGCTTGATACGGCTGGGATCACCGATCAGCTCTGCCGGAACATCCTCATGAACGTTACAGATCAGCTCCAGGCCTTTGGCATCTGCCTGAAGCGCAAATGAACGCACCGTGTCTCCTATGAGATCCGGAAGGTTAAAGTCAATAGCTTCCAGGTCGAGCTTGCCCGCTTCAATTTTTGAAAAGTCGAGTATGTCGTTTATAATCACAAGCAGTGATTCAGCTGAAAATTTCACGGCTTCCAGATACACCCTCTGAACCGAATTAAGCTCAGTATCCAGGGCGAGTTCGGTCATTCCCATGATGCCGTTCATCGGTGTCCGTATTTCATGGCTCATATTTGCCAGAAACTCGCTTTTTGCCCGGGTCGCC
>CAYXFJ010000014.1:0-2114 GCA_964464265.1 uncultured bacterium | reverse complement strand
GTAGGGGCCTGTGGAACGGGCATGAATTTTGTCCTCGACCAGATGGACGAGTTTTTGCGTGTACTCCTCCTGTTTTTCGCGGGCCTCCTCGAGCTGCTTCGCATACTTCTTCAACGCCCCTTCAGTACGCTTCTGCTTCGTGATATCCGTGTACACTGCAACAACGCCATAAACTTCGTTATCGATCCAGATGGGTGCTCCAGCAACGATGACATTCACAGGAGAACCGTCCTTACGATACCGTATAGTCTCTTTCGAAAGCAGCCGTTTTCCACTGGTCACCTGGCTTGTATATGCTGTTGCCTCCTCCCTGTCTTCCGGTTTTGTGATGAGATCATCCAGATTGACTCCGACAACCTCGTCACGCTTATAACCAAAAATGTGCTCTGCTGCCTGGTTCCACTCCATTATCCGGTGGGATGCATCCAGGGTAATAATGCCGTCAGGAGCCTCTTTCAGCAGGGATTCCAGATACTTCTGCCGCTTTTCGATCTCCCTTTCGCCCTTTTTGATTTCCGAGATATCCGTAAAAACGGTCACCGTACCGATGAATTTTCCCTCTTCATAGCGGGGACTTCCGGATATCAAAACAGGTATCCTCTTTCCGCGTTTGGATAGAAGCTGGACCTCGTACTTCCTGGATTCCTTTTTCTTCTTCTGTTTTTCCGCACGGCGGACGATCTCATGCTGATCCGGGGGTACAAAATCGAGCCAGCGTTTGTCCGCAATTTCATCTTCCTGATATCCCAGAAGACGCAAAGCAGCCGGATTGACGAAGGTCAGGATTCCTTTCTCATCCTCCACCACCACACCTTCAGCCATGTTATGTACGATGCCATTATTGAACTCCTTCAGCATCTTGATCTCTTCCCGTGCAAGCTTTCTCTCCGTTATATCCCTGAAACACCAGACCCTTCCTGAGTTCGTTTGATTGATGATGAGGGGATAGGAGAAGCGCTCGAAGACCCTGCCGTTTTTAAAAAGAATGATTTCATGGTCGCTTTCGTTGGATTGATACAGCTGCTTCACCTTATTGATGAAGGCATCCGGATCCTGAAGCTGTTTGAACACAAAGGAAAGCAGCCTGTCATCATCACCCTTTTTTATCAGGGGCAGCGGTATGGACCACATCTCCATGAACCGCTGATTGTAATGCGTGACCCTGCCAAGGTGGTTCACCACAAGAATGCCGTCCCCTGATGACTCGATGGTTGCTTTAAGAAGCTCCTCTTTCTCCCGGATTTCCTGTTCCGCCTTTTTCATATCCGATATATCCACAACGACCGCAAGGGTTCCCTCAAACCTGCCCTCAGCCGAAAAAAGTGCGGATGCGGATATATACACTTCCAGGATCCTGCCGTTTTTATGATAGAGCCGGGTCTCGTACTGATTGTCTTCGCCGCTCATCCTTTTTCTGGTTTTTGTCTCATAAGAACGGAACTCCTCCGCATCCGTGAGGCACGACAGATTCATGCCTATCATTTCTTGCTGTTTGTAACCGAGCATCTTTGCAAAGGCTGGATTGACAAAAGTGAGGTTCTCTTCCGGATCGGATATCCCGATCCCCGCTATGGTCGTCTCTGCCACAATCTTATAGCGCTCTTCACTCTCATGAAGCGCCCTTTCAGCCTCGAACTCTTTCACTTTGCTGAAAACGATGGATACCAGCTCGAGGAGAAGTTTTCTCTCCAGACTGCTCCACTCACGGTGATGGAAACAATCCGAGAAAGTGAACAGACCTTTCGGAGACTGTGGATCACCATAAGGGACTATCAGATACGTTTTAATATGGAGCTTGTTCAGTCTCCTCGCTGCATACTGCCTGAGCAGTTTTCTTAGAGGGCCCGGAGACAGTTTGTCCACATCGCGCGGGATCTCGATGATCTGTTTTCCGATAAAATGTTTCGCCTTATCCACCGGAATGATCTCACCGATGGTGCCGCCCACATCAGCGCTGTTCCACTGCAGGCGCACGACAAAGGATTTCCTGTCGGGGTCATAAGGAAGATAGGAAACCCTGCTCAGATCAAGGGCCGGGCCGACTGAATTGAGCAGCCGCCGGGCAAGTTCATGTTCATCGGTCACGGAAGCATCAGACGCCTCTTTCCATATGA
>CAYXFJ010000013.1:631-22775 GCA_964464265.1 uncultured bacterium | reverse complement strand
CGTATTCAATGCTGAATCGGAGAGTTTTTGCAGTATTAAATCCTGAATTTGTCCTGTCCGGTCAGGGTGGCATAAAAATTGTATATTTCCAGGGTAATTACTGGCTTGTGTATATGGGAAGCGCTTAAAAGGGAAAATTTTGCCTAGAGAATAGAAATGCTGAATTCAAAATGTACCCTGAGTATGTGATTCTGAACCGGGCTGCAGTAAGGAGATGTGATAGCGTATGGTACATTTCACTGTAATAGCGCAGGATGCCATTGCCGGATTATTGAGAGATGAGATCGCCGGTTCCCATACAGGATTGTTCGGGTCATACGGTGCGGGACTGATCTGGCTTTTTTCCCTCGCAGGTCTCGTACTCGCTTTTTTTAGCAACAAGAAAAAGGCAGACAGCCAGAAAAAAGAGAATGAGCATGAAAATCAGAATCCGAACAGAAATCCCATGCGGCAGGAAGTAAACAAATACAGGCTTATCCTGGATGCTGCTACAGATCCGATTTATCTGGCAACTGAAGAAGGCAAGATACTCCTCATGAACGAAGCCACATGTTCTGTATCCGGATACAGGCGTGAGGAATTGAAGAATATTAACCTGAACCGGCTGAGAGTGGAACAGGATGAGGTGGATCCGAATGGAGTATTCGGAAACGGGAAATACAGATATAAGGAGACATGGAAGACAAGGTCAGGCGACACTGTCTCCATGGACATGGTGGCACGTTCCATTCAGGTGGGATCTCAGCGTCTTCTTCTCTATGTGGGAAGAGAAATGGATGCCAATTTCCTGAACTTTAGCACAAATCCTTTCAAGAAGTACTGTGAAAAGCGGGAGATGGAATTGCTCGAGATCGCCCGGCTCAATAAGATTCTCTGTGACCAGTTCATACGCAGCAGCTCTGATTCCATAAGACTCGGGCATCAGTACCTGAGCAAGTTTCCTGAAGAGGCCGGTCATATGCCGACCATGCTGACTAATCTGAAAGAGGTGAAGGATAATCTGCAGTTACTGAGCCAGAAATATTCCAGGGATCTTTGGCCCAACCCATGCAAGTGGGATCTGAACGATGTTGTCAGGCAGGAACTGTGCAGCATCACCATGAACGAGTCTCTGAAGAAACTCGATCACAGCGTCAATTATCACTGGACATCGCTTCAGATCAATTCGACAGGCAAGTGGATATCCGCGACACTGGGTACGGTGCTGGAGGCTGCCTATCATGCATCCATCACAGCTCAGAACAAGCAGATCGTCATAACTACGAAAGAAATTGAAAATAAAGGTGTCGTCGAAATCCGGATTCCCTCCCGGGAACTTTTTCTCGAAGCCCTTGGCAATATTCTGTTCCCCGAATCCGCAGATGCCAAATCTCCGGGCAAGATAAGTATTACGCTTGAAACCTGTCAGAGCTATCTGGTCTCACAACAGGTGCAGGTTCAGTTTCAGGCAAACGAACCGGAAAAATGGGTTATAACCTTTGGGATACCCTGCATGGCGAAGAAAGAGGAGATCTCAGTCAACTGATACAGAAATTGTGTGCATTTCTTCCTTCGCTGATAACGATCAGCCTGTGTATGAGAAGCCTGCAGAATATCATCGTGTGAAAATACCTGCCTTAAAAAAGTCAGATGATATCCCCTCTCTTAATAGTCCTTTTATGCTATGCCAGGAGAAACTGTAAACAGTTACGTTCAATATTGACTTTTATTATAATTTTACGTATAATAAAAATCTAAGTATTGGAATATTATATACATCAAAAGAGGCGATACGTGTCAAAACACAGAGATTGGATGATCGGACTGAGCATAGGCTTTATAACGATTGTCTTGATCATGATACTGGTCACCTATATTTCCACAAAACAGATGTATGACGGTGTCTCCCTCTCCTCAAAAGGAGATAAAGTAGCTGTGATCGAGCTGCTCGGACCGATGTACGATTCTCAGCGGATTTCAAGACAATTTAAAATTTTTGGGGAACATAGATCAGTCAGGGCGATCGTGTTTCGCATCGATTCTCCCGGCGGGGGAGTGGCAGTAGCGCAGGAGATCTATGATGCCGTGAAGCGCGTACGCGATTCCGGAAAACCTGTTGTTGTATCCATGGGCAGCGTGGCTGCTTCAGGAGGATATTACGTGGCCTGCGGAGCGGATACGATTATGGCGAATCCCGGAACCACGACAGGAAGTATCGGAGTCATCGCCGAATTTGCCAATTTCAAAGAGCTGATCCGGAAAATCGGGATACAGGTCCAGACGGTCAAGAGCGGTACTTTCAAGGATACGGGATCTCCGCACAGGGAATTGACATCAGAGGAAAAACGCTATCTCCAGGAATGGGTGGACGATGCCTATCAGCAATTCGTGGAAGTAGTCGTAAGGGAAAGAGGGTTGCCTCTCGAGAAAGTAAAGGCTCTTGCGGACGGCCGCGTATTTACGGGCAGGAAAGCGCTCGAACTGGGACTGATCGATCTTTTAGGGGATTATGAGGATGCAATACAGCTTGCTGCCAGTATGAGCGGTATCAAGGGCGAACCTGAAATCATCAAGGAAAAGAAAAGGACAATCACACTCCTGGATCTTTTGTTCGAACAGATAGAGGGGATTTTTCGTGGAACCGGGAGTGTTCAACTAAGGTACGGCCTGCCTTATTAAGGTAACATTCTTCCTAAAAGGAGCATCATCATGACCAAGGCAGAGATCGTGGATATTGTTTCAAAGGGTACCGGCCTGACGAAAGTGGAGACAGCGGCAGTTATTGATGGATTCCTTGCCACTGTAAGTTACTCTCTTCAGATCGGAGACCGTGTAGAACTTCGCGGGTTTGGTACTTTCTGTCTCAGGGAAAGGCAGGAGAAACATGTCGCCAATCCGAAAACCGGAAAGATGATGGTGATACCCCATCGCATCGTTCCTGATTTCAAGCCTTCTCCCCAGATCAAAAGTACGGTCAAGAAGGCTTTACTGGAAGCCGGTAAATTTGTATCAAAGACAGAAGGACAGACGGATATTTTTTCGGATTTCGACAAATGGATGGAGAAGTCCTAGAAAGGAGGGATGTTATTTGCCTTGCGGTAAAAAACGGAAACGCCATAAGATAGCCACTCACAAGAGAAAAAAACGTCTACGCAAAAATCGCCATAAAAAGAAGCTTTAATAATGAATTTATATATTGATGACGATATTTTTCCGGCGAGGCGGACCCGAAGCAATAAAATTTTCACTGTCACCGAGATTACCAGGGAAATCAAACTGACGCTGGAGGAAAGTTTTTTTTCTTTCCGGGTGATAGGTGAGATATCCAATCTGAAAAGGCATTCTTCGGGTCACCTCTATTTTTCCCTGAAAGATACTGAAGCTCAAATTTCCTGTGTGATGTGGAGAGGAAGGAATCAGAGTTTGCTGTTTCAGCCTCAGGATGGAATGAAAGTAATCCTCTATGGAAACGTCACGGTATATGAAAAACAGGGAAAATATCAGCTGGATGTGCAAAACATCCAGCCTGCCGGGCTCGGGGAGCTTCAGCTTGCATTTGAGGCTTTGAAAAAGCGCCTGGCTCAAGAAGGCGCTCCCTGCCGTTATTCCCTGACAGCATAGGCATTGTCACCTCTCCAACGGGTGCCGCTGTCCGGGATATTGTATCGGTCATTCTCAGACGGTTTCCTTCTGTGAAGCTGATCCTTAAACCTGTACGAGTGCAGGGAGAGACCGCGCCCTCGGAGATTGTTCAGGCTATCCGGGAATTCAACGAATTCGGTGAAGTAGACGTCCTGATCGTGGGTAGAGGCGGCGGGTCGCTTGAAGATCTCTGGGCTTTCAACACCGAAGAAGTAGCCAGAGCCATTTACGATTCCTCCATTCCTGTAATTTCCGCAGTCGGCCACGAGATCGATTTCTCGATCAGTGATTTTGTGGCTGATGTCAGGGCACCGACGCCGTCAGCAGCGGCTGAACTGGTCGTTCCGGACCGGCAGGAGATCCAGGACAGGATCACTTACCTCACAGGCAGCATAGAAACGCGGATCGGATCTCTCATAGAGACCTACCGTAACAGCATTCTGTCCCTTTTAAGAAGTTACGGACTGCGCTCCCCTGCGGGAATAGTGCGCGAACAAAAATTGCGTCTGGATGAAATCCGTAACCGGCTGGAAACCGGAATGAGCCGGTATCTGGGAGATCTGGGATCTGAAATCAACAGGCTGTTGGCGAAACTCGATGCGATGGATCCTTCGACAGTACTCAAAAGAGGCTACAGTATTACGACCCGGCTTTCCGACAACCGTATTATCACGGATTCCTCCATGCTCAAAACAGGAAACGATGTAAGGATACGGTTCGCAGCCGGTTCCGTGAAAGGTACTGTTCATGAAATTGAGAACCGGGGGAATAATGCCTAAACCGAAAGAGGGAATGAAGTTTGAAGAAGCCTTCGCGCGTCTGGAGGGCATTGTCGAGGATCTTGAAAAGGGCAATGCTACTCTGGATCAGGCCATGAAGTCATTCGAAGAAGGCATAGCGCTCGCGAAGTGGTGTATGAAAAAGTTGAACCAGGAGGAGGCGCGCCTGAAAGTACTTATAAAAACCGAGGAAGGCACTTTCAAACTGGATGATAGGTCCATCCCGGATGATAACCCTTCAGGATAATCATCTTGGCAAACAGATTAAAAGACATAAATTCACCCGCTGATCTAAAGAACCTGGATATACAAGCTCTTGAAGAACTTGCAGGGGAAATCAGGGAATTCCTCATTTCTGTGATTTCCAAAACGGGAGGACATCTGGCTCCCAGCCTCGGTGCTGTGGAACTGACTCTTGCCCTGCACACCGTATTCGACACACCCAAAGACAAAATTGTATGGGATGTGGGACATCAGGCCTATGTGCACAAGATTCTGACGGGCAGGCGCGAACAATTCCTGACACTGAGACAGTACGGCGGTATCTGTGGATTCCCCAAAATTTCGGAGAGTGAATACGATACCTTCGGTGTGGGACATGCTTCCACAGCCATTTCAGCTGCTCTGGGAATGGCCAGCGCGAGGGATCTGACAGGTGAAGATTACAGGGTTGTGGCGGTCGTGGGGGATGGTGCCATGACGGGAGGCCTCAGTTTTGAAGGTCTCAACAATGCTGGCTGCTCCAGGCAGGATATCATCGTGGTAATGAATGACAATTCCATGTCCATTTCACCCAATGTCGGAGCACTTTCCAGAGCCTTCACGCAGGTCATTACAAATCCCCTTTACAACCGTATCAAAGCAGATATATGGGAGCTCACAGGAAAACTCCCCAGGGGTTCAAACAAGCTGAGAGGCACCGTGCACAGGATCGAAGAGGGATTGAAGGCCATGCTGGTGCCCGCATCCCTATTCGAGCACCTTGGATTCCGGTATTTCGGTTTGATCGACGGGCACAGCATCACTCAACTTTGCAGGATTTTCCAGGAGATCAAGCGCCTTCACGGCCCCATTCTGGTGCATGTGATCACCAAGAAGGGCAAGGGCTACAAATTCGCTGAGGATGATGCAACCAAATTCCATGGGCTTGGATCTTTCTGCCCGGAGACAGGCTGCAGCGAACCCAAAGCTGGTCCCACCTATACCGATATTTTTGGAAACACGCTGATCGAGCTTGCGGAAAAGGACAAAAAGATCGTCGGGATCACGGCCGCCATGTCCCACGGTACCGGAATGATCCATTTCGCCAGACGTTTCCCTGAACGTTTTTTCGATGTGGGAATTGCCGAACAGCATGCCGTCACGTTTGCAGCCGGGCTGGCCCTCCGGGGATTGAAACCTGTGGTCGCCATATATTCCACCTTTTTACAGAGAGCTTTCGATCAGATCATTCATGATGTTGCATTGCAGAAAATTCCGATGGTTCTCGTTCTGGACAGGGGAGGCCTGGTGGGAGAGGACGGACCCACGCATCACGGAGCTTTTGATTTAAGCTATCTCCGTCTTGTACCCAATACGATACTCATGACTCCCAAGGACGAGGACGAGCTGCGTAATATGCTCTGGACAGCACTTCAGCATAAAGAGGGACCTGTGGCAATTCGGTATCCGAGAGGGTACGCGCAGGGTGTGCCCCTGTCCCGTACATTCAGGAAAATACCCATTGGAAAAAGTGAGATCCTGAGAGAGGGCACCCATCTTGCGATTCTTGCGGTCGGGGACCAGGTCTATCGTGCTCTGGAACTATCCAAATCCCTGGAAGAGAAAGGTGTTTCCGCGCGCGTGGTCAATATGCGGTTCGTCAAACCTCTCGACATCCAGATGGTAAGGGAAACCGCCGAAAAATATCCGCTCGTCGTCAGTCTCGAGAACAACACGGTCATCGGAGGATTCGGAAGCGCGCTCGCTGAAGTGATCTCAGAATCGGGGTACGCGCCTGTTTTTAAACGTTTCGGATTGCCGGACCGGTTTATTCCCCATGGAGTGATGTGCGACCTGTGGAAAGATACCGGTTTGACTCTGGAAAGCCTGAGATCTGAAATTATGGATCTCGTCCGGAAAAACCTGATCGCAGGGCAGCGGCACAGCAGGCGTGCATGACATGGACAGAAAATCATGAAGATCGGTATCATTGCCAACATTAAAAAACCACAGATCAAAGAGACCCTCAAGCCTTTCATAAGCTGGCTTGTGAAAAAGCAGGTTGAGCTGATCATGAGCCCGGAGGTAGCCGGGTGGCTGGGATGCAGGAACAGGCATATACGCATCTCACCTCTGGACCAGATGCCGTCTCAGTGTGAGCTTATTCTTTCCCTGGGAGGCGACGGTACGATGCTCTCTGCAGCGAGACTTGTGGTCGGGCATCAGATACCTCTGCTCGGTATCAATCTGGGCGGTCTGGGATTTTTGACTGAAATATCAATCGAGGACCTCTATCCGAAAATGGAGAAGGTGTTGCGGGGCCGGTACACCCTCGAAAAACGAATGGGACTGGAAGCCCTGATCGAGGTAAAAGGAAGAACAGAATCCTTTTTCGCGTTCAATGACGTGGTTGTGGACAGGGGAGCAAGCCCGAGGGTCATCCGCGTGGACGTCACGATTGACGGAGAATATTTCAACACGTATAAAGCGGACGGGCTGATCCTGTCCACTCCGACGGGATCCACCGCATATTCCCTTTCGGCATGGGGTCCCATTGTTCTTCCTTCCATGGAATCCATTATTCTGAATGGCATATGTCCGCATGCACTGACCGTCCGGCCGACAGTGATCCCTGCATCCAGCACAGTGGTGCTTAAAGTGGAATTTGAGGGATCAGATGCTCTGATCAGCATGGATGGCCAGGAATATGTCAGGATCGAGAGCGGAACAGTCTTCAAAGTGATCAGAAGCAGAAATGACGTGCTTCTGGTATCTCTGGGCGAACTTTCTTTCTTCGATTTACTCCGCAGAAAACTGCAGTGGGGAAGCCTTCCGACAAAGTGATCGTTCTTGTTTTCCCTTCTAACATTATTTCATTAAAAAAATCCTTGACATTCTTTTAAATTTTAGTATATTATAAGCACTGTGATTGGCACTATCATAACAAGACTGCTAATATTTATCTCATATACCATCATTTAACAAGAAGTTAAGGAGGTTAGTATGAAGATTAAACCTTTGGCGGACAGGGTTGTCATAAAACCTGCTCCCCCCGAAGACAAGGTTCAGGGCGGTATTTACATTCCTGACACCGCAAAAGAGAAGCCCCAGAAAGGGGAAGTGGTCGCGGTAGGACCCGGACGCGTGTCAGATACCGGAGAGACCATACCGATGACCGTGAAGGTCAAAGATCAGGTCTTATACGGCAAGTATTCAGGGACAGAGGTCACTTTCGATAAAGTGGAATATCTCATCATTCGGGAAAGTGACATTCTTGGTATCGTATAATCCATTCGAAAATGAAGAAGCAATAAGGAGGTTGTGATATTATGGCAAAAATGATCGAATACGGAGCCGACGCCCGTCAGTCCCTCAAACGCGGGGTTGACAAGCTGGCTGACGCTGTTAAAGTTACTTTAGGCCCGAAAGGCCGCAATATCGTGATCGAGAAGAAGTTTGGCGCCCAGACCGTCACCAAGGATGGCGTCACTGTAGCGAAGGAGATCGAGCTTGATGATCCATTTGAAAATATGGGAGCTCAGATGGTGAAGGAAGTAGCTTCCAAAACCAGTGATGTCGCAGGTGACGGAACCACGACAGCCACGGTACTGGCCCAGATGATTTTTACAGAAGGTATGAAGAATGTGACTGCCGGCGCGAATCCTATGGATTTAAAACGCGGTATTGAAGTGGCAGTACAAGCGGTTGTGGAGCATCTGAAGACTATAAGCAAAGACGTGACAGACCGCAAGGAAATCGCTCAGGTTGCAGCGATCTCCGCCAACAACGATATGACCATCGGTGATCTGATTGCCGATGCCATGGAAAAGGTCGGTAAAGACGGTGTCATCACCGTAGAGGAAGCCAAAACCACGGATACGACCATGGAAGTGGTCGAGGGTATGCAGTTCGACAGAGGCTATATCTCTCCCTATTTTGTCACCGATCCCGAAAATATGGAGGCGCTTCTGGAAGACGCGTTTATCCTCATCCATGATAAAAAGATCAGTGCGATGAAAGATCTTCTGCCCATTCTTGAGAAAGTCGCTCAAATGGGCAAGCCGCTGCTGGTCATCAGTGAGGATATAGAAGGAGAGGCACTGGCCACGCTGGTTGTCAACAAGCTGAAAGGTACCCTGAAGGTTGCTGCCGTGAAAGCACCGGGATTCGGCGACCGCCGCAAGGCAATGCTGGAAGATATCGCCATTCTGACCGGCGGCAGGGTCATTTCCGAGGAAGCCGGATTCAAGCTCGAAAATACCACGCTCTCCGACCTGGGCAGCGCAAAACGGATCCGGATAGACAAAGACAACACCACAATCGTAGAAGGTTCCGGGGAAACCAAGGAAATCCAGGGACGTATCGGCCAGATCAAGAAACAGATCGAGGGCACCACGTCTGATTACGATCGTGAGAAGCTTCAGGAACGTCTGGCCAAACTGTCCGGTGGAGTGGCCGTACTCAATGTCGGCGCTGCCACCGAGATAGAACTGAAAGAGAAGAAGTCCAGAGTGGAAGATGCGCTTCATGCCACGCGTGCCGCGGTCGAGGAAGGTGTTGTACCGGGCGGCGGTGTTGCACTGCTGCGCAGCATTCCCGCGCTGGATAAGCTGAAACTGAAGGGTGACGAAAAAGTAGGTATGGCTATTATCCGCAGGGCGATTGAGGAACCCGTAAGACAGATCGTTAACAATACAGGTCTGGAAGGTTCAGTCGTGGTTCAGGAGCTCAAGGGCAAGACCGGTGCTTATGGATTCAACGCTCAGACCGAGAAATATGAGGATCTTATGCTCGCGGGCGTCATCGATCCTACCAAGGTTGTGCGCATCGCACTGGAGAATGCATCCAGCGTATCTTCATTGCTGCTTACGACAGAGGCGCTGATCGCAGAGAAACCGAAAGAAGAAAAGACACCTCCCATGCCTCCAGGAGGCGGAGGATACGGAGACATGTACTAAAATAAAAGTACAAAAGTTACGAAAAACCCCTGATGGATGGCAATCGGGGGTTTTTTATTTTATTAAGGTTGGCGGGCAATCCTTCCATGGGTATATAAAAAAGGACCCCCGGACCATGTAATTCACAGCATGATCCGGAGGTTTGGGAGGGAAAAAGAAGATTTAAATATTTATAGAATAAACGACAGTCGTTTGATAAGGTTCCCATTTTTTTTGTTATTTTTGAGGGTCTTCCGGCCATTTTTCAAGGCCCTGTTCAGGGATTCACATACGAGCAGCGGTCATGTTTCAGCTTGCATTTTCTTCATGCTTTTCGTAAGTTTCAAAGATAAATATACGGGGAGAAGGAAAGATTCCATCACACAGGCCGGAGGCTGTCCTATGTACGGAAAACTGGAAAGTCTTTACTCTCTCAATGTTGTAGGGATGAAGAAATCGGTGATCCGTGAGCTTCTCAAACTTACCCGGAAACCGGAGATCATTTCATTCGCAGGCGGATTGCCTTCTCCCAAAACCTTTCCCATACAGCAGATCGCCGACCTGGCAAAGGAAATGATACTCGAATGCGGAGACTGGGCGCTTCAGTATGGCCCCACGGAAGGGGATCCAAGGCTCAAGGACGAGATCATCAAGCTCATGGCCTCTGATGGCATCCATGCTGAAAGGGACAATATACTGATCACCACAGCATCCCAGCAGGGGCTCGATCTGGTAGGCAGGGTCTTTATCAATCCGAATAATCCCGTTATCGTGTGCAGGCCTTCTTATGTCGGCGCACTGGGGGCATTCAAAGGGTACTCAGCCAGTTTTGCAGGCATTGATCTGGATGACCAGGGGATGTGCATCGATCTTCTGAAGGAAAAACTGCACAGTATGAGGCTCGAAGCCAACCTCCCGAAATTTATCTACGTAATCCCCGATTTTCATAATCCTGCAGGTGTGACGATGAGCCTGGACAGAAGAAAGAAACTTCTGGCTCTCTCCAAGGAATATCAGGTTCTGATCGTCGAAGACACGCCTTACAGGCAATTAAGGTATGTAGGGGATCATATCCCTTCGCTCTATGAACTTGACGAAGGGGAGGGTTATGTGATCACACTCAGGACTTTCTCTAAAATTCTTTTCCCGGGGCTTCGCCTGGGCTGGATCGTGGCCATCCCCCCGGTCATCGATAAGTTCATCACTGCCAAACAGGCTATAGATTTATGCACATCTCCCCTGACCCAGGCGATCGCCTATGAATATTGCCGGAGGGGCCTCCTGGAATCCCATATTCAGGAAAATGTAGCCCTGTACAAGACCAAGCGTGAGGTCATGCTGAAAGCGCTGGATACCTATATGCCGGAACACCCGGGTATCTCGTGGACAAAGCCGGAAGGTGGATTGTTCCTGTGGGTCACTCTTCCGTCCCATATCGATGTGGACAATATGTTCTACAAAGCTCTGGAAGAGAATGTGGCTTATGTTGCAGGTACAGGATTCTATTCAGACGGGGGAGGAAAGAATGCAATGCGCCTCAATTTTTCCTATCCTTCGGAAGAGGAAATTGACCAGGGTGTCCAGCGGCTGGCAAAGGTTATCCGGCTGTTTCTGTAAAACGATCAGGGTTACGTTACATCCCGGCACAGGGGAGCAGCGCACTCCCGGAAAGTAATGTTTGAGTCCCGAGCATACTATCTCCGGTTCTCTGAATTTTATTCAGCAGTAGAAAAGCAATATTTTTCTTGATAATTGTTTTTATAATCATTAAAATATTAAAATTTATATACAAACAGGAAATGTCATGAAAGAGGTTATTCAGAAGATTCTGGAAGAGGAAAAGATAGCGGAAGCCAGAGTGGAAGAAGCCCGGAATAAAGCGAAAACCATACGACTCGAAGCTGAAGAAAAGGCACGCGCTCTTGTGGAAAAAACGAAAGAACAGGCGCAGTCGGATATAAAACAAAAAATGGCCGATTCGGAACAGGAAGCGGTAAAAGAAAAAGAAAATACGATCAATAAAGCCAGCAGGAAGATGGAAGAACTTTTACAGAATAAAAAACCACTCATCCAGAGTACGGTCGAACAACTCCTCGAGATCGTACTCCAAAAAGAGATGAAATAATGTGCCCTGGTATAGGGACATTTGCCAGGGTCAACGCGAAGGTCCGGGCCATGCGCTCGGATCTTCTGGGCGAGTCCACCCTGATCAGCCTGGCCAGAGCCCCTGATATGGACCAGTTCATGAATATTCTGTCGCGCACGCTTTACGGACCCGGCATTGAAAACAGAACTGAGGAGAATGCTTTCTCTGAAATGCTTCTCCAGTTTGAAATAAAGCGTTTTAAGTCCATACAGAAGCAGAGTGCACCCGCGATCCGGGATTTAATACGTCTCCTGCTTGAAAGGTATGATGGCGAAGGATTGAAGATTATTCTTCGTTACTGGCACAAGAAAATAAAACCGGCAGGTGTATACCAGCCTGCCCTGTATGATTTTCCGACGCGCGAGATACTCGAAGCCGATTCTATGGAAACGATAAGCGATCTGATCTCGCATACTCCCTTCCAGGAAGCTGTATCCAGCGCTGCCAGTGCATATAAACAAGAAAACACTCTCTTTCCTGTAGAGATTTCCCTGGACAGAACTCTCTTCACCCGCATATGGCATGGCGCGGACGGACTGAACAGGAGGGACTGCGATCTGCTGCACAGGCTTGTGGGAACAGAAATCGATTTAAAGAACCTGCAGTGGATCGTACGCCTGAGAAGATACTATAAAATGCATAGAAATCAGATCATGAAAGTTCTTCTTCCATATGGTCATGCCCTGGGGGAGGAAGGGATCAAGAAAATACTGACCGGAGAGAATGTATCCAAAATCATACAGAAAGTGTCTCTGGGAATCCCGCTCGATCTGACCCGGGAATGGGATACTACCGATCCTTTTGCAGCCCTCGAACAGTTTCTCTATCAGGTGCTGCTTCTTGAGGCAAGGCATGCTTTTGCGGCTTTTCCATTTTCAATAGGATCGATACTGGGATATTTTTACCTGCTGCGTATTGAAACCAAAAACCTGAGGATCCTCATGCAGTCCAGGAAGTATGGTTTGACAGCCGAGAGTGCGGAAGCGCTTCTCGTCAGGTGAGGTGTGAATGTTCATACCTGAAAAAATGATACAGGTCCATGTCGTATTCCTTGAAAAAGATGTGACAGAAGTCGCGGAAACTGTGGTCCGTCATGGAGCCCTGCAGGTTGTAGACAGCGCGGATATGGAAGACTGGGCAAAGAGTCTTTCTCCGGGCGCTATGGAGGAAGATATTCCTGAGCTGAAAAAGCGGCAGGAGCTCATTGTGTCGCTTATCAAATCCATGAACCTTTCCGAACACTTCGAAGATATCGACCCGGTGGAGGAGATGTGGTCAGCCTCGGAACCGAAGATCATGGAAATACAGAAAGAGGTGAATTATACCCTCGAACAGCTCGCGAAAAAAGAAGATGAAGCAAAGCAGATCCGGGAATTGAAATCGCATCTTGAAGGGCTGGCACATTTGGACTTTTCACTGAAGCAGAGGGATACGTATGCTTATCTTGCAGTTGAGATCGGGCTGATCAGCGTGCAATATCTGGAACCGCTCCAGGCGCATCTGAAATCCCTCCTGCACGTGCTTTCTGTTCTGAATGAATCGGGAGGGAATGCGACCATCCTTGTGGTTGCTTTGAAAAGGGATCAGGACAAACTGCAGATCGTGCTGGCGGACTCCGGATTTCAGAGACTGCCGGAACATGAGGAAGAAGCTGTCTTTAACAAGGGAAAATTTGAGGAGCTGGACCAGAAAGAGGAACGCATCCTGGAAGAACTCGAGAAAATGAGGGAGAAGTCGAGAGTTCTTGCCAGCCGGCATGACCGGTATCTTCGGTCAGTGCTTTTCCACGTCCGAAGGGAAACCTTGAAAAAACAGATCGTCAAGTATTTCCGGAAAACCAGGACCACATTTCTTCTATCCGGATGGCTCCCCGAAGAACGCAAAGATCCGTTCATCAGAGAGATCAACAGAGCCACCAGAAACCGCTGCATCATCAAAACCGTCCCGGCAGAGGAAGTGGAAGCAGTGAAAACCGGACAGATTCAGGTGCCTGTGAAACTTAATAATCCCTTCCTTTTCAGGCCGTTCGAATTTCTCACAAAAACCTACGGTACGCCGGATTACCGCTCCATAGATCCGACTCCGATACTGGGGATCAGTATTCTGATCATGTTCGGTGTTATGTTCGGGGATGTGGGACACGGGCTCGTACTCGGACTGCTGGGAGTATTCATGGCGTGGAAGGGTAAAAAGCAGAGCCTTCGCAATGCAGGCCTGCTCCTCGGGTATGCCGGTTTTTTCAGCATCATTTTCGGATTTCTTTTCGGAAGCATATTCGGAGTTGAGGATCTGCTTCCGACTATATGGCTGAAACCGATGGAATCCATTTCCACACTTTTCAGTGCCGCTATTTTCTTCGGCATCGGGATGATAACGCTTGCCATTTTCATCAATATGATCAACGGCTTCAGGAAGGGCGATTTTCTGGGGATGATTTTCGATAAGGCCGGCCTGCTGGCCGTAGTGATCTACTGGGGAGGTATTATGGTGGCCAGCCGTGCTCTGGCCACTTCCAATCAGGCCAAGGCAGATCTTCCTTTCATCATCCCTCTGGTGATGATCGTGTCTGTAGTCCTGCTCTTCTTCCGGGAGCCCATCATTCATCTGCTTCAGGGAAAACGTCAGCTCTTTCCGGAAGGAGTGACCTCCGGGATCATGGGGGGGATCGTTGAACTCCTTGAGATTTTTCTGGGATTTCTGGCGAACACGGTTTCTTTCATTCGTGTCGCTGCTTTTGGACTGGCGCACGCAGGCCTTTTCATGGCGATTTTTTCCCTGTCGGATTCCGTGCGTCACATGGCCGGAGGACTGATCTCGGTCCTTGTCCTTATTTTCGGGAACATACTGATCATCTGTCTGGAAGGCCTGGTTGTCTCCATACAGGCAGTACGTCTGGAGTTCTATGAGTTCTTCAGCCGTTTTTTCCAGAGGGGAGACATAGATTACAAACCGCTGGAAGCGGAATTGATGCAAAAGGGTTGATGGGACCCTTAACTGTCCTGTCGCTTGAGAAAGAAATGAATCAAAATGGAGGTTGATGTACAATGACCAGCAAACAGACGTCTTTTAAAAGAAAAATCATTGGATTCAGGGTTTTCCTGGTGTTTTTGTTCTTTGCCTTCATGGCTTTCGGAGTTTTCAAAACATTCGCCAGCGCTCAGGACCGGGTAGACAGTCTGAATCAGACGCAGGAGGGATCCACTGCCGGCCGGTCGAACAATCCCGAAGTGATCAAATTTGCATTTCTGGCTGCAGCCATAGCCGTGGGTGTAGGATCTGTCGGTGCAGGCGCAGCGGTCGGTTATGTGGGTGCAGCGGCGATGGGAGCGATCGGAGAAAAACCCGAACTTTCCGGAAGAGCCCTCATCTTCGTGGGTCTTGCCGAGGGGATTGCTATCTATGGATTGATCATAGCCATCATGATTCTCGGAAAGGTTTAGGGAGAATCTGTGAAATTCTATGTCATAGGAGATGAAGACACGGTTCTCGGCTTCCAGCTGGCAGGTGTGGACGGGATCGTGGTTTCCGATGCTCTGGAAGCGAAGCAGGCGGTTGAAGAAGCCTTTCGAAGGGAGGATCTGGGAGTGATCATTATCCCGGAGCGTATCGTATCGAAGATACAGGGGCTTGTGAACCAGTATCTCTACAAGACCACATTCCCGCTGATCATCGAGATCCCGGACCGTCTGGGACCCCTGGAAGGCAGAAAATCCGTAAGGGATTTACTCCGGGCAGCTGTGGGTGTTCACCTTTAAAGAGAGAAAGTTCGTCTTCAATGTCCTTTGAAGACAGGTCGCATGTTGATGGAAAAGAATGGATTTTAATGTATGGCAGAAGAAAAACAATCAGATGATACGCTGAGGCAGGAGATCGTTGAGCAGTCGAAACGCGAAGCGGATTCCATTGTCCGGATGGCGGAAAAAGACGCGCAGCTCATACTGGAAAAAGCCCGTAAGGAAGCGGATAAAATCCTGAAGGAAGCAGAACATAAGGCGGATGCCTGGAAAGAGCAGATCCGCAGAAGGACATTTTCCAGTGTCAAACTCGAAATCCAGAAACAATCTCTCAGACAGAGGGAAAAGCTTATCGTGGAGATTCTGGATCGGGTGAGAAAGCGGCTTCTGGAATTCAGAAACACGGATGCTTACGAAGGGTGCATCAGGGCATGGATAGAGCAGGGTGCGGAAGCTCTCGGGACAGATACGGTGCAAATCCTCGCAGGGGATGTCGAAAGAAAAATCATGGATAAAAAACGGGTCGGGCAGCTGGAATCCGATCTGAAGAAAAAACTCGGCAGGGATGTAAAACTTGAAATCCTTTCAGATGTATTAGAGGATAGCGGGATTGTTTTGAAAACACCGGACGGCAGGATGCGTCTTGATAACCGTCTGTCCATGCGGATGAAGCGCCTGGATGTAAACATGCGCCTGATCATCATGAAGCAGTTCATTGAATGACCTGCAGCTGAAACTGTTTTTCAATAGAGAGAATGGAGTCATCGTTGTATCAGATCATTGGAAATGTCAGCCGGGTTCTTGGTCCTGTAGTGCACGCGAAAAGTATGATTCCTGCACAGATGCTCGAACTCGTGGAGGTAGGAGAGGACAGACTGATCGGTGAGGTTGTCCGCCTCCAGGAGGACACCATCGTCATACAGGTGTATGAGGATACGACAGGCATCAAGCCCGGCACTGTGGTTTACGGTTCAGGAACGCCCCTGTCAGTGGAGCTGGGTCCCGGTCTGATGGGAAGCATCTATGACGGTGTCCAGAGGCCGCTTGAATCCATCAAAGCGGCGACCGGTTATATTATCAAGAGGGGTGTGAAGATTGATCCACTGGACCATAAGCGCAAATGGCCCTTTTCACCCCGGGTGAAAAAAGGGGATACGGTCACTCCCGGACAGATAGTGGGAACAGTACAAGAAACAGATCTCATCGAGCACCGTATCCTCGTACCTCCCGGAATCAGCGGTCGAATAAAGAAGATCGTGCCGGAAGGCAAGTACTGTCTGGACGATGATATTTGCCTGGTTGACAGCGAAAAGGGGGAGACTTCCGTCAAGCTCTATCAGCGCTGGCCTGTCCGAAAACCGAGACCTTTCAGCGCCAGGCTGAAACCCACCATTCCGCTGATCACCGGCCAGCGTGTGATCGACACGCTGTTTCCTGTGGCCAAAGGCGGAACGGTTGCGGTTCCCGGCGGATTCGGGACAGGTAAAACGCTGGTACAGCATCAGCTTGCAAAATGGTCGGATGCCGATGTGGTGGTCTATATAGGCTGCGGAGAGCGCGGAAATGAGATCACCGATGTGCTTCAGGAATTTCCGAAGCTGATCGATCCGAAGTCAGGCAAGCCGATCATGGAAAGAACCATAATCATTGCCAATACGTCCAATATGCCTGTTGCTGCGCGCGAAGCCTCCATTTATACGGGAATCACACTGGCTGAGTATTACCGTGACCAGGGATATCATGTGGCCATCATGGCGGATTCGACCTCCCGCTGGGCTGAAGCCTTAAGAGAGCTTTCCGGACGCATGGAAGAAATGCCCGCAGAAGAAGGATTCCCGGCCTATCTTCCGACACGCCTGGCCGAGTTCTACGAGAGAGCGGGGCTGGTTAAAACCCTCGCTGACTCGGACGGATCGATCACGATCGTTGCAGCGGTATCGCCGCCGGGAGGGGATTTTTCCGAGCCCGTCACTCAGCATACCAAACGGTTCATCAGGGCATTCTGGGCACTGGACCGGGATCTTGCAAATGCAAGGCATTATCCGGCCATCTCCTGGCTGGACTCCTATTCGGAGTATATTGAGGATGTTGCCCCGTGGTGGAATACCCATGCTGATCCCGAATGGCAGAACCTGCGAAAAACAATAATGGATCTTCTGCAGAAGGAGGCGAAGCTGCAGCAGGTGGTCAAGCTGGTCGGTGCGGATGTGCTCCCGGATGCGCAGCGGCTGATACTGGAAGTGTGTACGATCTTCAAGAACACCTTCCTTCAGCAATCCGCTTTCGACAAGATCGACTCATATTCGACTGTGCCCAAGCAGGTGAAGATGCTGAAAATCATCGTTACGTTATATCAGCTGGGTGCGGAAGCGATTAAAAAGGGCGTCACACTGGTCAAGCTGAGACACATGAAGGTCGTACATGATATCATGCGTATGAAATTCACCATATCCAACGAGGAAGCTTCGAAACTCGACGATATGCAGCAGCAGCTTGTCCGTGAAATGTCGCGTTTAGGGGAGATATATGACCGTTTCTGATTCGAAAAACGCCGTGCTTCGGGAATATCAGGGCGTACAGCGCATCATTGGACCGCTTTTATTCATCGAAGGTATACACAATGTGGGTTACAATGAACTGGTCGAGATCCATGCTCCGGACGGGTCCGAACGATTGGGGACTGTGCTGGAAGCTTCCGAAGGAGCTGCAGTTGTACAGGTTTTCGAGGGAACTTCAGGACTCAGGCTTCCGGATACAACTGTCCGCTTCCGCGGAACCGCTCAAAAATTAGCCGTGTCCAGGGAAATGCTGGGTAGGATTTTTGACGGGCTGGGACGTCCGATAGACGGACTTCCTGTTCCGATTACAGAAGAACAATGGGATGTGAACGGATCGCCCATCAATCCGACTGCAAGGACCTATCCTACAAAGTTCATACAGACAGGCATTTCTGCAATAGACGGAATGAACACGCTTGTGCGCGGGCAGAAACTTCCCGTTTTTTCCGGAGCTGGGCTTCCCCACAACAGGGTGACCGCACAGATCGTCCGTCAGGCGAGGATAGTGGGGGAGGATGTGTCTTTCGCCATCGTATTCTGTGCCATGGGAGTGAAGAACGATGTGGCCAGGACCTTCATCGATGATTTCCAGGATACCGGTGTTCTTGAAAATGTCGCCATATTCCTGAGCCTTGCCGACGCTCCTTCCGTGGAGAGGCTTGTCACGCCCAGAACAGCGCTCACCATGGCTGAATACCTGGCTTTCCACGAGCAAATGCACGTACTGGTCGTACTGACCGACATGACCAATTACTGTGAAGCGCTGAGAGAAATATCCACGATCAGAGGCGAGATCCCGTCAAGAAAAAGTTATCCGGGATACCTTTATTCCGATCTTGCATCCCTTTACGAGCGGGCGGGAATGGTGGAAAACTCGAAAGGCTCCATCACACAGGTCCCCATCCTGACCATGCCGAATGACGATATCTCTCATCCAGTGCCTGATCTCACAGGATATATTACCGAAGGACAGATCGTGCTCGAAAGGGAGCTCAGCCAGAAGGGTATCTATCCTCCGATAGCCGGTCTGCCATCGCTTTCGAGACTGATGAAGGACGGGATCGGACCCGGGATGACGCGTGATGACCATGCGCATCTGGCCAGCCAGCTCTTTGCCGGATATGCCAAAGTCAAGGATGTCAGGGCTCTGGCCTCAGTCATAGGCGAGGAGGAACTGACGCCTCTGGACCATACCTATCTGAAATTCGGCGATGCGTTCGAGGGGGAATTCCTGTCGCAGAGAGAGGATGAGAACCGGTCCATAGAGCAAACCCTGGATCTGGGATGGAAAGTGCTGTCCATTCTGCCCAAAGAGGAACTGCAGAGGATCAGCGAAGAGGAACTGGTCAAGTATTACGGTAAATGACCGTAAAGGTGAGGACCTGTACGGAATGACTGGAAGAGGTGCAAATCATGATCGGTGACATAGTCATTGCCAATGTACTGGCCAGTGCCTGTCTGGTCCTTTTGATCTATGTCCTGGACATGAATGAAAAAGAACCTCCATGGACACTGATCTGTATCTATCTGCTTTCCATGCTTGTCACGTTTTTCTTTGGAAAAATCAAGGGAATTCTCTTTGCACACTATAAATGGGAATTTTCGTTCATCACCGAAAGCTTTATCGTAGCGGGTTTTTTCGAAGAACTGATCAAATTCCTGGTGGTCATGGTGTTCGTATGGCCGCTGAAATCCTTCAATGAAGAAACCGACGGCATTATTTACTACCTTGTGGTAGCTGCCGGATTTGCGGTTCTGGAGAATGTGGGTTATTCCTATCAGTTTGTCATCAGTCCCTATATTTACGGTTTGAAGACCGGTGAGATGAGCATATACAGGGACGCTCTTCAGCAGATCGTTCTTTTCAGGGCTGTTTCAGGACATATATTCATCAATGTGATCAGCGGATTTTTTCTCGGTCTTGCGAAACGCAGGCGGCGCTGGTGGCTCCTGATTATCGGATTCGTATTGTCGGTTCTCCTTCACGGATGCTGGAACCTGATGGCCATACTGGGTAAACTCAGCCTGTTCGCGCTGATATTTGCAGTGGTGGACGTTATTCTCTTTTACCGGGTCATCCGAATGTCGTTCTATTTTAAATTTTTCAGAAGACTGAAATCCCGGATGGATGAGCTGATCAAAGAAGCGAAACAGCTGGGGATGGATGAAAATGTGATGGTTTTGATGCAGGGTATCAAAGGGAATATGGTCTCTCTCAGGCAGATGGAAGGAAGGATTTTAAAGGAACAGGCAAAGGAGATTGTTACACAGCTACCCGTGCGGATGGACAGTGTTCCCCGTGAAGGTGAATCGGGAGTCATCGAAAGACTGCTGAAAGTAAACAGCATCCTTGGACGCAACCGGATCAAAGTGGGCTGGACGTTCTGGACCTGGTTGTTTATAAAGTTCGCAGTGGCCGGTTTTTTTGTACTGATGATTCTCATGACGATGATGTGATCTTATGGCACGATATAAAGTCATACCTACCAAGACCAATCTCCTGCGGCTGAGACGGGAGCTTAATTTCACGCGGGAGGGGTATGAGCTTCTGGAACAAAAGCGGCAGATCCTGGTTGTAGAAATGATGGATCTGGTCGACAAGGCAGCGGATGCTCAGGAGGATGTGGAAAAAGCGCTGGTCGTTGCTTTTGCCGCTCTGCAGAGTGCGGTCATAGCTATGGGCCGGAATTCGGTAAAACAGCTCGCGCCTGCAGTGAATATCGTTCCCGAGATTTCCATCAAAATGCGCAGGCTGATGGGTGTGAACCTCCCTCTTGTCCAGCTGCGAGTGATTGATACGCCTCCTTACTACAGCCTGGAGGAAACTTCTTTCTGGGCGGATGAAACAGTGTACCGGTTCAGAGGGCTTTTAGATAACCTCGGAAAACTGGCCGAAAGCAGGATATCGCTCATGCGTATCGCTGAAGAAGTGCGGAAAACCATGAGAAGGGTCAATGCCCTGGATAAAATTGCCATGCCGGATTACCGTGAATCGATCAAGTACATAGAAGATACACTTGAAGAGAGTGAGCGGGAAATGTTCGCTACACTCAAACTAGTCAAGGAACGTCTGGGAAAAAAAGAGAGGTAATGCTTATGCCATGGAGTAAACCCTTAAAACGAATACTCCTTTATGTGGATGGCTCGGAGGGATGCATTACAGCAGCACAGTTTGGCATCGTTCTGGCCAAAATTCATAATGCCGAACTGACCGCTCTTTATGTGGTCAATATCAGCCTGCTCAAGGAGCTTGTCAAAGCACGGATCTTCATCAAGACAGAAGAGATGGACTACGAACAGGATCTGGAACAGGACGGCCAGAGGTATTTGCGGTACATCGAGGAACTTGCAAGGGTTAAAGGAGTACAAATTAGAACTGAACTGGTAAAGGGAGTAGTCAACAAGGAGGTCACCGACAAGATCGAATCTTATCAGGCGGATCTCCTGATCATGGGGGAACTGGAGCCTATGCGGTCCAGGACCGACACCTTCCACGATGAGGCGGAGCTTGTTTTCAGGAAAGCCAAATGCTCCGTGCTTGTGGTCAAGGATGCCAACCATGTCGAACAACTTTACCGGGCAGTGGAAGAATAATGTATGCGTACCAAGGAGGATAATTAGATGTTACTTTCTTCGTTATTGACAGCTGAAACCATAACCGTTTCGTTGAAACGAACGGATAAGGAAGGGGTCATAAAGGAACTGCTGGATCTTGCCATGAAAACCGGCAACATCAAGAACCGCTCCGTCGCTCTGCAATCGGTGCTTGACCGCGAAAAACTGATGAGTACAGGTCTTGAAAAAGGAATTGCGGTTCCTCATGCCAAATCCAAAGCAGCGAGCGATATCACCATGGCGCTTGGGATATCGCGGGAGGGCATTGATTTTCAGTCTGCGGACGGAAAACCTTCCAATCTGTTCTTTTTCCTTCTGGCCCCGGAATCCGCCGCAGGACCGAATGTCAAGGTGCTTGCCCAGATCGCCAGACTGACAAGCTCATCGGACTTCTTCAAGGCATTGATGGACGCCCGGACACCCGAAGAAGCGCTGGGTGTCATTAAAGACGCGGAATGAAGTCCGGTCAGAAACCGTCAGACTCCCAGAAAAGAAGCCTGCCTTCGGCGAAGAGTTTTTGATATAGGGCGAGTTTGCCGGGATCGATAAAACG
>CAYXFJ010000013.1:0-550 GCA_964464265.1 uncultured bacterium | reverse complement strand
TGAGATCAAGGAGATGTGGATCTTCTTTTCTATCCTGGAGGCCATCAGGGCGATCAATTCCCTCAAAAGGTCTTCTTCACCTGGAAGGAACGCGAATTCCTGTATTTTCAGGAAGGATTCCTCTTTAAATCCCCGAACATAACAGGTAATGGTATTCCCCTTCAATCCGACCCAGAAAAGATCAGGGTTGGTTCTGGTGAAGTGCATTTGCGCTTTCCAGTACCTTTCATCCCGCAGCACGGGTCCCACACGGTCTTGTATCTGATGGTCGTAAAGCGCCTGCAGCGCGGAAAGGTCTTTCCGGATCCGGACTTTGCGCCAGGGGGGTGTGGAAGATGGGGGGGGAGTATCGATGATCATTTTTTTCATGGGCAACGTAAAATACCCCGAGCGCTGATAAAAGGAATTAATGCTCGTAAAAAGAAAAGAGATATCCGTTCCCTTTTTTCTCATATAGTCTATGGCTTCCTGGAGAAGCTTATAGGAGAAACCCTTCCCCTGCGCATCGGGATCTGTTCCCACATCCCCGATTCCACCCATACGGAGTTTC
>CAYXFJ010000012.1:0-22855 GCA_964464265.1 uncultured bacterium | reverse complement strand
GAACTGTTCCACCCGGCTGAGATCCGCCAGAACGGATTTCGTGGCAGCCGATAACGTTTTTCTTGGGATAAGCGAGCCCACCGCACTTTCGTCAATCATGGATGCAACATGCTTCAACGAACTGCTATCCTGACCGGCAGCAGCGCCTGCCGCTGAATCCGGCTTTACCTGTCCGAGAGCCGGACGCTTAACCGTAGGAACGACAATTTTTTTCCTCTGCTGTGCCGGCCAGTACACAAATAAATAGAGAACAACGGCAGCGACCACAACGCCAAGAAAAACCCAGAGCCATACAGATGTCCTTTTTTTCCGGACATCCCCGAAACCATAGTCGTCTTCTGGTTCCTTCTCTTCGGGCGCCTCGAATCCCTTTGCTCCATCCGTATCATTCAGAATATTTTCTTCTCCCGACTCTTCCGACTCCAGTATTTCATCGGTCAGTTCGAGATCTTCGGGTGCGTCCTGGTTCACATTCTCTTCTGAGGGGGATTCCCAATTACTTTTTTCCTCCTCTTCATCTTCCTTGAAAAGGTTGATGTCGACCATGGATCATTACCTCCATTCAGGGTTGTCTCCCGGTCCGTACTTTTCAACTCACGAGGATTGGAACACGTTTCATCGCAATCCCGACCGCTGCAGCATACTTTTCAGGTGCCCGGATAAATTCCCTTGTTTGTTTAACAACATCCGCAACAGGAATCCGTATAAACGGGTTCAGAACATCGATCTTGATCTGCATCTTAGATGCAATAGCCTGAACAATTGGACGAAGTTCTTCCGTTCCTGTCAGGTAGACATGCTCTAAATCTTCCACGTCCTTTCCCAGCCTGTGCCCGAATACCAGACGACGCAATTCCTTGATGATCAGCTCTGCCATCTCAGCAGTACCGTAATGCTGATTCTCATCCGCCATTTTTTCAAGAGGGACAAAATGAGAAAGATAATATTCCCTGTTTTGCAGACAGATGAACGAAAGATACCTGCTGTGCACGTCCACGATGATGATAGATCCTTCGTTAGTCGGATAATTTATAAGAAGTACTCTCAGTAATGCAAAAATATCAACGTCCACATCCTTAAGATTCCAGCCGGTTTTTTTAAACAGGGAACGAAGTCCGTGCAGCACACTTTTTCGTAAAACGATCACAATATAGTAGGGATTCCCTCCCGGAGTCTGAAAGGGAAGACGCTGAAATTCAATGACATAGTTGTTCCTCGGTCCAATGAGAAACTGGTCCATTTCCCACAGGATCTGATCATTGATCATCTCCGTCTCAAGTCCCAGGGGCACCGGTATTTTTTTGACAAAAATCATACTTGAGTGCAGGACGACACCGACATCGTGTCCCTGACCGGCAATGCGTCTGTCGAGATCTTCAAATACATCAGACCAGTTTGCCAGCCCGTCTCCCTTGCCCGGGAACGTATCCAGATCGAACGGGTGCACCAGTTCCCGCCCGGCAATCGCTTCTACACTGCCTCCTGCCATCTTGAACAGGCAGATCTGATCCGGGAAAATGGAAACCCCTAAAAATTGTCTGGCATATTCTTTCAACTGCGATTACTTTACCTGGTGGTTTTATCCCAGCTCTTTTTGCCGTCCAGATCGATATATCCATGCGGCTTAATGCTGGCGCCGCCCAGAATTTTCTGTACTGCCGGAAGTTTAAGATCCACAAATGATATATCCTTGGTCAAAGGATCTATCTTGATAACCGCATACCCTTTATCCACTGCAGAGGATGGAAGATGCAAAGCCAATCCTATATCCCCTAATGCGGTTGTATCTGCTATGGGACAGGAAATGCCCCAGCGTGCAATTGCCGAAGTATCGATAACATTGATAATATAGGGCTGCCTGGCAACAGGACAATGAGAAATTGCACTATCCAGAAGCGCTTTTTTGAAAATACCATGCAATCCCAGTGAATACATCGCCGATACTTTCTCTCCAATTGCACCCTCAACCTGTTTCCATGTCTCGGTATTGCCGGGAAGCGTCAGCCCGTTCACGATCTGCTGTACCCGCTCCTGGCCCAGAACCTTCTTCCATATCAGAGCCTGATCAATCCGCTTAATGGCCATGTACTTATCTGCAAGCTTCACCTCTTCATCCCGCCATAATCTTGGCAGGTTGGCGTTCCACATATCCTCCGCTATATTTTTCCACAGAGATTTCCAGTCAGAAGCTTTTCCCTCAAGCCATTTGGCTTTGGCACCATCTTCCCAGGTAACTCTTCTATCGTTCTCCCATACCGTTGTAGTGACCTCATCGATATATTTTTTATTATCCTTTTGCCATTCCGGGTATTCCAGGTTGAAAAGTGAATCTTCGACTATTCTCCAGAGAGAGTCCTTTTGAGCGGGAAACATCGCTTGTATAGAGTCTGGAAGTGTCCCGACCACTTCATCCTGCCATTTACCTCTTCTCTCTGCACTCCAATGCTGGGTAACTGCCCGTTTCCATATGGATTCATTCTCCGGTATCCACTTGTCTTTTTCTTCATTCCACAGTCTCTTGCGGTCTTTCTTCCAGATCAACTCCTTCTGATTATCCCAGAAGCGCCCCTGGTTCTCTGTCCATATGCTATCCTTTTCAGACTGGGAAAGTGCATTCATTTGATCAATATATTCCTGATGCGTTTTTATCTCCCAGTCATCCACCTGATCTGGTGTGTATACATCCGTCCTTAGAGCCTGTCCGATCAACTGTTTAAGATCTGAATAGAAATCGGGCCTGCAGAATTTCCAGCCCGGAGTCAGTTGAATGGGGGTGCTATTTCTCTGCACATCGAGGATTGTACGGCTTTGCACCTGGCGCGGAATCTTGTCGGAACTGATGATTTCATAGAACCTGTCCTCGCCTGTCAAAGCCGGCCAAAGTACATTTTCATCGAGAATAGTCTCGCTTGAGCCGTCCAGATCCTGTACCGTTCTTTTTAGATCCTCAATAAGAACGAACTGCAGGGAATCCCATTTCCCAAGATTGCCAATCGGCTTTTCGTCCTCCAGCCTCTGAAGTATATGGGATCGCAGCTCACCCGGCAACTGACGTGACATGATAAGCGTTTCCAGCTCATCTTTCAGGACAAGCTTGTCCCACTGGATAAGAGAGTCAATGGCCAGGTTTGAATTCGGATCACCTCCGATCCGATCCACCAGTACGTCCAGGCTGTCCAGATATTTGTTGGTCTTCACGACATACTGCAGCTGCAACTGCTGTATGGCATCCATCCGCGTTTTACAGACCTGTTCTTCTTCCGATTCTCTTTTCCAGATTTTGGATGGATAGAATATCGAACCTATAAGAACAATAGCGAGAATCACAATGATGATCTCATAGAAGATATTTCCCCTGGGTCTTTCTTCAGACATGGATGTTCCTCCCTAATGGGTTTATTTGCTTTCTTTATCCAATGATTTATATTCTTCCATTATTATATATGGTCTCATCTTTTCAAGCGTCCTGGGTCCTATTCCTTTTACTTTTAAAAGATCTTCGGTCGAATGAAATTTTCCACTATTCTGTCTGTAGGCGAGAATACGCCGCGCCATCACGGGTCCCACACCCGGTATCCTCTGAAGCATTTCATCTGTTGCGGTATTGACCGGAATTTTCAACGGTCCAGTATTTTCTTCTCTATTACCTTTTGTATCAGGCAGTGCAACTATTTTCGCGATTACTGCTTCATCCTCATCCATTTCGGGTAACGGCTGCCACCGCCCCCTGTACACTCTTACTGCACTGCCGATCAGAAGGCCTGTCATTAAAAATAATAGAACCCCCGATTCCCGACGCGTGAATCCCAGCAAGATCCGGTCTCCAGAATTTTCTTTAGCTGTTTTCAGCAGGATAAATATCTTTGTGTTCAGATAATTTTTCGATCAGGCTTCGGCTGTCTTTGGTCATCCTGGTAGGAGTCCATACCTGAACCTTCACCAGCTGATCTCCTTTGCCATGTCCGTTCAGGTGCGGAATTCCTCTTCCTCTCATCCTCAGTATCTCACCAGATTGTGTGCCTGCGTCGATTTCCAGATTTGCCTTCCCGCTCAGTGTGGGAATCTCGATCTCGTCACCGAGCGCGGCTTGTGTAAAACTTATTTTGAGTTCATAAACAATGTCGTCGCCATGTCTCTGGAAATGTTCGTCACCTTTTTCCTCAATGAAAACATAAATATCTCCACCCGGCCCCCCCTTGGGACCCACATCCCCTTCTCCTTTCATCGTGATATAATTACCCGTGGCCACACCCGCAGGTATTTTGACCTTCAGTGAAGCCTCTTTCCGCCTGCGTCCCGTTCCCTCGCATTCGCTGCACGGGTTCTGCACGATCTTTCCCTCCCCACGGCATGTGCGGCATGTGGAGATGTTCACGAATTGTCCGAAAATGGAACGGCTTACCTGACGCATCTGACCCGTGCCGTGACAGTCAGGACATATCTTCAGCGCATCTGATGACCGTGCTCCAGTTCCCTTGCATTTTTCACATTTTTCAAAACGCCTGATCTTAATTTTCTTTTCCACACCTGTCGCGATTTCCTGAAGGGTCAAAACCAGACGCAGCTGAAGATCATTCCCTCTCTCAGGACCGCCACGCCTTCTCCCGCCGCCAAACAGATCCCCGAACCCTCCAAATCCATCCATGAAAACGCGCAGTGCATCGGAAAGATCAAAATCAAAACCCTGGAACCCGCCGCTTCCCAATCCTTCATGCCCGTAACGGTCATATCTCTGCTTCTTTTCAGAATTGGAAAGAACTTCATAGGCTTCTGCTGCTTCCTTGAATTTCTCCTCTGCGTCCGGGTTTCCCGGGTTCCGGTCCGGATGGTACTGCATTGCCAGCTTTCGGTAGGCTTTCTTGATCTCTTCAGTCCCGGCTGCCTTATCCACACCGAGTATTTCATAATAATCGCGCTTGGTCATTTTTGTTTATGCGTCCCTGTCTTACTTGCTCAGGACCACCCTGGCATGCCGGATCACCTTCCCGTTCAACAGGTATCCTTTCAATGGTTCCTCAACCACGGTATCTGAAGGCAAATCCTTATTCTCAACCTGCATCATAGCCTCATGCTTCCCGACATCGAAGGGTTGTCCGACTGCCTGCATGGGTTCCAACCCCTGACTGCGCAGGATGGAAAAGAACTTGTTCATGATCAGTTCAATCCCTTTTCTGAATTCTTGATTTTCCCCGGAAGATGTTTTCAAAGAACGCTCCAGATCATCCAGCACCGGCAGTATTTGCCTGATCAGTGTTTCATTGGCGTTCTGAATGATCTGTATCTTTTCCCGCTCTGCTCTTTTCCGTACATTACTTAATTCCGCAGCAATCCTCAGCAACTGTTCTCTCTGTTGCCTCAGTTCAATCTCTGTCTTCTTTAATTTTTCCTTAAATTTCCGGTCTCTGTCTTCGGGTGGATTCCCGGATTTTGATTGACTTTTTTTCTTCCGGGTCAGAGGTTTCGATTTTTTCACTCCATTTGCATGTTCAGTCACAGTACAGATTCCATTCCATTTCAACTTAAATATGCACTGATCGTCTTAGACATGTAATCTATCAGCGGCAGGGTTTTTTCATAGTGCATGCGCACAGGACCGATCACCCCGATCGTCCCCCTGTCTTTTCCCCTCTGATAACTGTTGAGTATCACAGTGAATCCCTGCATGGCATCGTTTTCGTTCTCGTTCCCTATCAGCACCTGCATCTTATTCACTTTTCTGAGGAAAAGATTTGCCAGATCCCTTCTATTATCGATTAATGCCAGTATCTTTACAAGCATCTGCGTATCTGAGAATTCAGGTTTATCCAGTATGTTCTGAGTACCGCAGGTGTGCACTTCCAGAGGGTCGGAAAAATCAAACAGATCCATGGCATTCAAAACCATATAACGCAACAGTCCTTTGCTTTCCGAGCTGTAAACCGGTATGCGTTCCCGTATGCTGCTGACGATCTCCTGCAGATCCAGACCGCTCAGTCGTTCATTCAACAATCCCGCTGTCTGATCCAGCTCCAGCTGCTCAAGATCGCTCTCCAGCTCGAGAACCACGGATCTGACAGACCTGCCCCGGACATGTATGACAGCCAGCACCTTTCTCGAAGAGAGGCTTATCAGCTCGATACGGTCGAAAACACCCCAGGAAACCCAGGGCGTGAGCACCACTCCGAGTTCATGAGAAATATCTCCGAGAAGCCTTGAGGCTTCCTCCAGGATGCGATTGACCTGGCCTCCTGCTGTATCCATGACAACCTGTATGTCTGTTTTCTGTTTCGGAGACAATCGCTCCCACTTTAAAAGACAGTCCACAAAATAACGATATCCCTTCTCAGTGGGGATACGTCCTGCGGAAGTATGGGGTTGCTGAATGAAACCCATTTCTTCAAGTGCAACCATCTCATTTCTTACGGTCGCAGGACTGCAGTCCATATGATACCGTTGAACCAGATGGTTTGATGCTACCGGGATGGTCGTATCCACATAGGTGTGAACAAGCCATCGAAGCACTTGTTTTCTTCTGTTATTCAGTTCTTCCATGATCTCAGCTAAAAAATGGCACAGTGTAACCCAAGCAAAAACCAATCAAAAGGTAATCATTTTTGAATATACTGTCAAGGTAAAAATAATCAGGACACCAGGTGAAAATCATCGAAAACGCCTGAGACCAACCTCACTCCCAAAAAACCCCAGCAGTATACCCAGGATACAGGGTGAAAACAGCACTAAAGGAGACATGCGAAAAACTCCTGGAAACCGCAGGCTGAGCACAAAAAATATCCCCCACAGCAATATACTGCTGATTACCCCGCTGATCGCACCCTGGAAAATCCCCTGAATCACATAAGGACGCTGGATGAATCCTTCCTTTGCCCCGACCAGTTCCATGATCTCTATGGTCTTTCTCTGAGCCATCAGGGTCAGCCTCAGCGTATTTGACACCAGAACGAGCGCTGAAAAAGCGACGATTGCCAGGAGAAGCGTATCTATGATCAGAATATGACCGCTGTAACGGCTGACCTTTTGCATCAATTCTCCATGATAGACAATTTCATCCACTCCTTCCACATTCTCCAGCCGTCGCATAACGCTTTCCATCGCTCCGGAATTCAGGTGATCCTTTTTCAACTGGACCTCAAAAGAGGAGGGCAGGGGATTTTCCCCCAGAATAGAAAGAGGATCCAGGCCAAGTTCCTTTTTACTGCGTTCCAGTGCCATTTGCTTCGAAATGAAAGTAACTCTCCCCACACCCGGGTCCTGCTCTATTATTTGCCTGAGCCTGCCGGTTTGCTCCTCCGACAGGCTTTCATCAATAAAAACCTCAAAGGCCATTCTCTCTTTGAACTGTTCCACCATGCGGTTTACATTGACAGTAAGTACAAGAAACATTCCGAAAATGGTCAGGGTAATGCACAGAGTGGATATGGTGACCGTAGTGGCCAGGCGAGCCCTTCTCAGTCCGATCATGCCCTCACGGAACGAGTATAACAGATGAAGACTCATTTTACAATCCTTCCCTCTTCAATGCGCATTTGACGTGTACAGGCATGGATCAGTTCTTCCCGGTGAGTGGCCATGATCAATGCCGTACCTCTTTCATTGATGCGTTTCATTAATTGTAAGATCTCTTCTGCTGTTCCGCTGTCGAGATTGCCGGTTGGTTCATCCGCAAGAAGAACAAAGGGTTCATTAGCGAGAGCCCTGGCAATCGCCACTCTTTGCTGCTCTCCTCCGGAAAGCTGGGGTATCAATGAATACCGTTTATGACTCAATCCGACTTCTGCAAGTACCTTGAATACGCGTTTTTTGATCCTGCTCCTCCTCGCTCCGGTCGCCCACATTGCAAACGCCACATTTTCATAAACATCTCTGTCTTCAAGCAGCTTAAAATCCTGAAAGACCATTCCGACTTTTCTGCGCAAAAGAGGGATCTCTCCGGGTGTAATTGTCTGAGCATCGTAATTAGCAACGACGACCCTTCCCCGCGAAGGGAATATTTCCATATGAATCATACGCAGCAACGTACTCTTTCCTGCTCCGCTCGGACCTACTATTGACACAAAATCTCCTGTTTCAAGGTGAAGATCGATCCCCGATAAAATCTGATTTTTTCCGGTACGGTACCAGACATCCGTCAGAGTGATCACGCATCCTCCTTTGTAAGAACGAAATGTATCCTTTCGGATTGCTCGGATGCAGCACGGAAAGTATAGCCGTCAAATTTACCCCGGTAACGAAATACGCTGGATGCTATCAGATCTTCAATCTGGCGTATGGTAAAAATGTGCTGTAAATGCAGCTCGTGGTAAACTTTTTTTGCCTTCTTTAAATAAATATCGAACTCCGAATTCAGGCATCTTTTTCCTGGATCATACCAGCTATGCCTCACAACCTGCCAGTTTCTCCCGGGCACTCTTTCCGTGTAATTCCGCCAGTACTGCTTAATATGACGCTCAGTGACAAGATCAAATACAAACAGGGCTCCATCTTTCAGTATACCATGCACTTCAGTAAAAACCCTGCCTATTTCTTCCAGGTCAAGGTACTGAAGTGTATCATACAGGCAGACAAAAGCATCGTATTTCCCTTTCAGGGGAATCGCCCTGAGATCCCCCTGGAAAAACAGACGAGGCTCTTTCTGCTTCAGATTTCTGAGCATCTCGAAAGATCTGTCGAATCCATGAACCCTGTAACCGAGCTTGAAGAGACTCGAGGCAAGTGACCCGGTGCCGCAGCCTCCGTCTATGACATCTGTTACCTTTCTGCCGTACCGGTTGAAAAGAAGGTCGATATACAACGACCACTCATCGTAATCCACACTATCCATAAGCCTGTCATAATAAGGAGCAAGCTGCGCATACGGATCAGATTCAAAGGTTTTGCTGAAGAGATGCATCACTTTACTGCCCCTGAAAAGTGGTCCCATCCCCCGTGCTTTAGAGGAACGGTCCTGCCTTTCGTTTCCATGCGCACACCCGGTTCCTCTTCCATACACCCGATCTCAGTTACAATAACATCTCTTCGATGCTTTCCCGTCCATGCTTTAAAGGACAGTGCATCCACTGTAAACAAGAGCTCATACTCTTCACCGCTGGTCAGAACAAAGGGTGTCAGTGCCGTTCCCTTTTCACCCGCCCACCGCCGGGCCTCCCCTGCCACTGGCAGGTCTTCTTCACGTATCGTACATCCCAGACCGCTTTCTCTTGAAATATGTCCGAGTTCGGATACAAGTCCGTCGCTGATATCGATCATCGAGGTGATATGCAGCGTATCCATCAGGGTCCGGGCTTCTCTCAGTCGTGGCTCCGGCCTCAAAAATTTGCTGACAGCCTTCCGGTACGAGGAATCCTTCTTGCCTGCCGAAAGAACTTCCAGTCCCACTCTTGCAGACCCGAGTCTGCCTGTCACGCAGATCCGATCCCCTTTCCTCGCTCCCCCCCGCGGGATCCACTTTCCGGATTCCACCTCTCCCCACAGCACGAGAGACAAAAAAGCCTTCTCGCTGGAGACGATATCCCCACCCGCAAGAGTGCATTGATATTTCCCGGCGCACTGATTCAGACCCAGGTACAGCCTGTCCACATCTTCCACAGTCCACTTTCCCGGCAGGCCCAGCGTGATCAGGGCTGCTTTCGGAATTCCTCCCATGGCTGCAATATCGCTGATATTGACAGCAAGCAGCTTCCAGCCGAGGTCTTCAAGCGGTGTGTAAGTCAGTACGAAATGCCGCCCCTCGACCATGGCATCCGTGGTGAGAAGGGTCTGAAATCCAGCGGCCGGCTCGAGAACTGCTGCATCATCCCCGATCCCTAAGACCACGCTGCCAGGGCAGGCATGCGCGATACGGCGAATCCTTTCGACCAGGCCGAATTCACCGATACGGGACAGTTTCAACTATCCCTCCAGTATCTTAACGATGCAGTGCCTCTGACGCGGACCATCAAATTCGCAGAAATAGACGCATTGCCATGTCCCGAGTACAAGCCTGTTGTTTCTGATGATCAATGTCAGGGACGGACTGAACAGGCTCGATTTAATGTGGGCTGCGGAATTCCCCTCCGTATGATGATAATTGTCCTCAAAGGGGATCACCCGGTTGACCTCGTACAGGATATCCCTCACTACATCCGGATCTGCATTTTCATTGATGGTCACCCCGGCCGTTGTGTGCGGAATCCAGATGATGCAGATACCGTCCTGGACACCGCTTTCCTCGATAACATGATTGATGTCCCCGTCTATACGGATCATCTCGGTCCGATTGCGGGTTTTTATTGACAGTTCTTTCAGCATACTCAAAATGTAATAAGGCAGATGGAATTTATCAAGACATGATTGCTGTTAAAGTGATTTGCATATTCCGCGGCATTTTTAAAAACCGCCGCCTTTTTCTGGAGCCGGGAATTTATGAACCCATGTTCCATCCTCACCCTTTGGCAGTCATGTCTTCTGTTTTTTCTTTTCCGCGGCCGGAAAAAGTATGTTGTTCAGGATCAGGCGGTAACCGGGAGAATTTTTATGCATGGAAAGATCTGTGGGCGGATCACCGACGAGATGCTGATAGTCTTCCGGGTCATGGCCTCCCAGAAACGTAAACGTTCCCTTGCCAATATTACCGTGTATATATTTCACCTCATCGTCTCCGGTCTTTTCCGCAAGGATCAGTACCGACGGTTTGACAAGCGTTCTGCGAAAACCGGTTGTCTGCCCCATAAAATTATGAACGACAGATACATGATCCTGGGTCAGCATCGCAGGAACGGGATCGTACTTTGCCGAAAACTCAAAAAGGGTGAAATAATCCATTGGACCTCCTCTGGAACCCGCCTCCAGTGGAGTGGTATCAATGTCCGAAAACTCGTAGATGGACGGATGAACAAGGACCTTGAAATGAGTAAAGGCGAAACATCTCCCGTAATCCAGGCGCGACATAAAGTCCGGATCCACGGGATCTCCGTCGAACACAGGGTCGCATATATCCGTATTCCCGGCTGCAAGAGCAATATCGTACGAATCTGTCGCCGAGCACATCGCGAAAAGGAATCCCCCCTTCTGCACATAGTCCTCGATCGCTCTTGCTACATCCAGCTTAAGCTTTGATACTTTTTCATACCCCAGCCTTTTTGCTTCCGATTCATACAGTGCCTGCTGCTGTATATACCAGGGAGCATTTCTATAACTCGCATAGAACTTCCCGTACTGTCCTGTAAAATCTTCATGATGAAGATGAAGCCAGTCATAACGTTCCAGTTCTCCCCTCAGTACCTCTTCGTCCCAGAGAGTTTCATAAGGAATCTCGGAATAGGTCAGAGCCAGTGTGACAGCATCATCCCATGGCTGTTTGTTCGGTGGGGTGTAAACCGCAACTGCGGGAGCCTTCTCGAGAAGAACGACTTCCATATTGCCGGATTCTATAGCAAGATAGATTTCGCTGATTTCCGCCCCGGAAATCCGTTCGAAACGCACGCCTCTGATGCGGCACTCTCTTTCAGTGCGTTCATCAAACGGTATTTTAAAAGAGCCTCCCCTGTAGTTCAGCAGCCACTCCACATTCTGACCCTGGTCAAGGGACCAGTAAGCGATTCCATACGCCTTGAGATGGTCTGTCTGGGTCAGGTCCATCGGTATGAGCAAATTCTGAGCGTAGACCGGAGCGACAAGAAACAATAGCAGCAGCCAGAGGCGGTTTCTCATTTCATTTTCTCCAGTCTCCGGATCCTGCTCCTGACCTCGTCAGCGACAAAGCTCTGCGGATAATTTAAAAGAAGGTCTTCATAGTATTTCATCGCTCTATCCGGTTTTTTTAATTGTTCATAGGTCCATGCTGTTCTTTCCAGCGCAAGATCTCCGAACAGGCTTCCGGCATACCTCTCAGTTATCCTTCGGAAAAACGAAATGGCCTCCTCCCAGTTTTGCCTTTCCATCTCTATAAGACCCATCCGGTACAGAGTTTCCGGGATCAACCCGTGATCAGGCCATCGGACGAGCAGCGTATCCATAACTGCAAGGGCAAGATCCATATTCCTTTGCTTTTGCAGAAACATACTGCGGGCATACCTGTGAACCGGCTCCGGATCCGCGCCATATGAATCGATCAGCAAACGAAGATCCAGAGCATTGTTGAACTCTATATCGTGAACTGCATCCGCATCGTAGCCGCTGTAAAGCAGCCGGTCAAGATACCGGCCTGCCGAATCCAGCCTGCCCAGAAAAAAGTGCACTTCCGCAAGACGGTACAGAGCTCGAATCCATATCTTACCACCCTCTTTCCCATCACCCGCCGCATCCACAAAACTTTTTTCAGCTCTTTCCGTATCCCCGTAGAGCAGGGCGCATGTCCCCAGTTCCAGTCTGGCTTCCGCACGCTCTATGCTCTTCGGGTATTTCGAAATGATGGTAACAAATGTGGATTCAGCTGCTGACAGATAAAACAGTTCATCGCGCTGCATGACCCCCATTTCCAGCAACGCCTGTGGCGCCAGGTTGCTCTTCGGATTGGACCGCTCAACTTCAGCAAGCGCGACAGTGGCCTCCCTGTACCGTTTCTGCGCATGCAGGCAGCCGGCAAGGCTGTACCATACTTCTTCCTTTTTGGCAGATTGAGGATACAGTTTCAAGTAATCCCTGTAAGCTATCTCAGCATGTTCCGGCGCTCCCTGATTAATAGCCTGCTGTCCAAAGCGCAGGTATTCATCTCCTCCCTCCTTTTCAGCTGAGGCAAGGACTGTGATCTCGTGATAGGCTTCTTGAAAACGCCCGGCCCTGAGATAGACACCCGACAGTATGCGCCTCAAAGACGGCTGATCCGTTTCCTCCAGTGCTTTTTTCACCTGTTTTTCCACATCAGCCAGAACACGCTCGGTAGCCGGGAATCTCTGCATCTGGGTTTCAATAACACTGCTCTGTTCCGGATGCAGTCTCAGGTATTCCAGATATTCGTGGGTTGCAGATGAATAATCCATGCGTACTTCATAGAGATTCGTAATATTGAACGTAAACAGGTCTTTCTTGCCGATCTTTTCCCTGCCTTCCCTGTACACTTCAATTGCTTCATCGAACAACCGCTCTGAAATCATTGCAGAAGCCACGGTCTGATATACCGCTGTCTGTTTTGGGTACCTTTCCAGAATATCTTTCCAGATTTTTTTTGCCTTGTCCTCATCACCCATTTTCATCACGATCTGTCCGAGAAAGGCTGTCAGGCCCGGATCCTGCGGCATTTTCATGAGCCTGGTTTCAACAAGTGCTTCAGCCTGTTGATAGTCTCCTGTTTTAATACAGAGATCCTTCAGACGGTTGAAAATCACAAGATTATCCGGATTTTCCCGGTACAGATCTTCATAGAGGATTTTCGCCTCGTTCAAATTCCCCGACTGCTCAAGTTTCTGTGCCGTTATCATGCGCTGCTGCATGTCCTGTAAAACAGCCATAGCCGGCTCCGCCAGTGCAAACATGAACAGGCAAAGCATTCCTGAAATGATGTATGAATAACGTTCGGCCATCCAATCCTCTGATCATTTATCCGGACGGGAAAGCATTTCGTAATACTGGCGTATCAGCTCCTGATACGCTTTTGTATACCCTTCCCTTGTCAGGCGCAAAATATCCCTTCTCAAACGGTCTGCCTTCTCCGTTCCTTCAGGGACGGATTCAGGGCTCCTCCTGACCACATCTCTGCCGGTCCTGGATTCCCTCCTCCGGCTGTAATCTCTCTGCTTCAGTGAATGCTGTGCATCCAGCATCCTCGAAAGTATCCTCTCTTGTCTCTCGATGGTCTCAGGTTTGATCTGCTGCGTCCTGAGCTCCTCGATAACCTGTTCCATCTCTTTTACGGTCTGGTCCATCCTTCCCAGTATGTCCGACCGGCTTCCAAATTCCTCTAAAAGGCTCTCCATTCTTTTTTTCAGCATTTCCTGCTCAGCTGCAATGCGGGCCAGGGCAGCCTGCTGTTCCATGGAGAGTGCACCCTTCTGAAGCATGTCCAGTGTCTGACTGTTGATTCCCATCTGCTGCTCTGCCATTTGCTGCATCTGCTGGAAAAACATTTCCATCCCGAGACCGGACTGCTGCTGCTGAAGTTGCCTCAGTGCATCGAGAAGCGCCATCACAGACTCGTTCAGTGCTGCCATAGCCTGTTTCTGATGCGCCTGCCCCGAAGCAGAACCTGTCCCGGCCATTGCCTCCAGCGACTGCTGCATCTGCTGCCGTGCGCTGCCTATGGCCTGTCCCATTTTTGGGGTGATCATGAATGTCTCTCTGGCCAGCTGGGACAGGGAATCCGTTATCTGCGAAACTCCAGACAAAAGTGACATCTGTTTATCAACAGCATCCCTGTTCATCCCGCCATCCTCCTCTTTCCGGATCAGTTCCTCCTGGCCTTCTGAAAGCTGAAGGAGACGTCCGGCATTCCGTCTCAGCGCCCTTTCCACTTTTTCCTTATGGTCTTCTTTCAACTCTTTCTGCATCTGTTTCAGCATCTGTTCCAGATGGGTCATGGATTGAAGGGCTTCCTCGCCCTTCTGTCCCGCATTCTTCTCTCCGGACAGGATCATGTTCTCTACCTGAGGGAGCTGCCCGAGAATATTTTCAAGAGAGCGCATGGATTCACTGAGCTGGGTCAGGGGCATTCCGGGGATCTCTTCCATTTTGTTATACAAATCAGACATCGCCTCACGCATGTCATGAGCATCGGTTCGTATCGCTTCTTCCTTCTCTGCTGTTTCCTGGTTATCCTGAAGGCCTGATTCGATCTCCTGATTGACTTTTTCCTGCCTCTCTACAAGATCTTCGATCCGTTTCACAAGCTCGTCGGTCTTTTGTTCGATCTGAAGCCGTTTCAGAAGCGAGAGTGTCCTTTCAATGGATTTCAGAAAAGCTTCCTGCGAAAGCTGGAAACGCTGCATGGCATTCTGAAGCAGGTTTTTATCCACCTGGTTCATCATTTCCTGGAGCTTCTGCATGGCTTCCAGAAGAGCCGGATCCGATATTTCCCTGTAGAGCTCCTGTAATTCAAGGTATTTCTCGAGGGTTTGCATTTCGATCAGATCGTTGCGTTCCATGCGGTCGACAAGATCGTTCATATCCGACCGAAGATCTTCAAGCTTATTTTCCATGGACTTCTGTTCACCGATCAGAGACTCCAGATTTTTTTCCTCCTCCCATTCAAGCTCTTTCCCTCCTTTCAATCCTTCAGCGATCTGGTCCAGGCTTTCTTTTAAATCCAGGCTCTCGGAATACATTTCTTCAAGACTTTCGACCTGGCTATCATGCACCTCATCCACTTCAGAAAAAATCTCATAAATAGAAGGGAATCGGAGAATATACGTTTCACTTCTACCGGGCTTTGGACCGGAAACACGGTCATTATCCAGAACTTCCAGACAGTAAGAGACCTCATCCTCAGGAAAGAGGGCGAGTGTGTCGAGCATCCAGGTATAATTGATCAGAAAACGGGAAGGAGTATTTTTCTCAAGATCAAGAGGGATAAAGAAGGTGTTTTTTTCACTTATCCTTCTTCCTTCTCCGGGCAGGATTTCGCACCTAAGCCTTCCCTCCGATATACCAAAATCATCCTCGCCCTCCAGAGTGAGAGACAGGGTCATGGATTCATCCAGATCACTGTTCTTTCCCGGGAACGGGACACGGGCCATTGGCGGATAGTCCGTTATGATCTGCACACGGTAGGAGACAGGATCCGTGTTCGTCAAACCCAGCGTATCCGTAAGCGCCATCCAGTAATTTCCTGCCTGCATGACAGTGAAACTTCCGGATACCTTTCTGGAATCCACCTTCATTGCCTGCGTAATCCCCTCTTTCCAGACGAGTGAAGCCTTTGACAGAGGTTTGTTTGCTGTCGCCTCGAGATGGATGCGGGTCCCGGGTAAAACCTCCATGTCACCATCATCAGGATCCTGCGCCACCACAGGCCATCCGGAGTATTCCGGAGGCCTGCGGACGATCTGAAAAGTGCGGATCAGAGGCCGCTGTACTACTTCAATCCGGTATATATCCGTGCGCACTTCACCTGCTTCCGCATAGTAATTGATCGTGTTCCTCATGCCTGGAAAAGAATGCCGGAAAGGAGGAGAGAGCCCTATTTCCCTGAATGAGGATTCCTCTTCCTCCCTGACCAGAAGACTGATGCGTGAAGGCACAGATCCTTCTGCTTCGACCCTGATCTCAACGGAATCCCCCTGAATGACCCGGGTATTTCCCGGAAGCAGAGTCAGGCTGAACAGAGGCTCTAGAGGATAGTCTTTTTGCGGAGACCATAATCTGCCCCACGCTGCGGATAAGGGCGCATGAAACAGCACATAAACGACAGAAAAGGCCACAATCGAAATTAACAGGAAACGGATATACATGAACATTTTTCGGGGTGAGGCGGCCTTCTGAAAATCCAGATCATGTGTCTCCCGGCAGGCATCGTGAAGGGAAGCGTTTGCCAGGTCCTTTGAAAGACCGGGCCTTGCCTCAATCTGCCTGAAAACCTGAAGAGCATTGGCCAGCCTGTCCCTGACCGGATGATTCTCTCCTATCCTGAGTGCCAGTTCGTCATCATCCGGCTGGTCTTTTCGGAAGAGATATGAAATCAGGGGTAAAAAGATCCAGTACACAGAGAAAAAGAAGAGCATTCCTGCCCATAACGAGACCAGGATGAACCTGCCTGGTGAAGACAGCCGGAAGACCGCTTCCACACTCATGATGAAAAATGACAGTATAACGGTCAGGGAAACAAGAGCGGTAAGACCCGAGGCAAGCACTGTGCGTTTTGCACGCTGCCGGAGCTGGTGCAGCCTGCTCTGCATAAGTTTATATTCTTCGGCACCGGTCATTAGTATCTCTGCTCAAGCAGGGACCAGAGAATGATATTGGTCCCCATCTTCAAGGCCTTCTCACGGACATCCTCTCCATCCTGATGGACCTGTGGATCGGCCCAGCCGTCCGATATGTTGCTTTCGAATGAATAGAAAACCATGACTCTGCTATTATCATCCAGTATTGCGAACCCCTGCGGAGGATTGTTGTCATGCTCGTGTATTTTGGGCAATCCACCCGAAAATGAAAAATGGCAATGGTAAATATCATGGGAAAACGGCAGCTCTACGAGCTGACGGTCCGGAAAAACCTGTTTCATGACAGCCCTGAAATGAACATCCATTCCATAATCATCATCTGCATAGAGAAATCCTCCATGGATAAGATAATTTCTGAGCCGTACAGCTTCCTCCTCGCTGAGGGTGATTTTTCCATGTCCTGTCAAAAAAAGAATGGGATATGAGAACAATGTTTCATCGAGAAGGCTTACCTGATCCTCACGCTCCTCAATGGATATTCCTGTGTTTGACCGGATGAACCGGCAAAGATTGGGGACAGCAGACGGATCATTGTACCAGTCCCCGCCGCCTCTGTACTTGACCCGGGCAATGACCATAGCCCCTGCATCTCCGGAAATCTGGGAAAAGGAATGTGTGACTGCACATACCGAAAGGATGACAGAGACCAGCCTGTATTTTATTGTAAATCCGTTCATGAACAGATTCCCCATTCTATCTTAAAACACACGCACTGCCACGAGAATCGCCATGATCACAGCAACCGTTATTTTGGTCATCTTCCCTCCCATGGCTCCCAGAAGAGCTCCGGTACCCACCCGGAGGCCGCGGCGAAGATCAGACGTGTGCATCCATTCCAGAACACAGGCTCCGGCGAACGCTCCTGCAAATCCTCCAATCAGGGTTCCCAGTACAGGGGCTACGGGTGTCCCGATGACCGCCCCTGAAAATGAACCCACCAGAGCTCCCAGCATAGCCCATTTCGATCCTCCGAACCGTCTTGCAAGAAGCGCGGTAGCCAGTTCCTCTATTGCTTCGACTGCCAGGGTCATACCCAGAAGAAGGAGGAGGAAGGACGGGGAAAGACTCTCAAAATGTGTAAGCAATCCATAGATCAGAGCAGCGGCAACGATCACGAAAGTACCCGCTATACCGAAAAAAATGACCGCGACACCTATTATAAGGAAAAAGATCAGTAAAACAACACCGACAGTTTCCACTTCATATCCTCCTTAAGAGGATCTCAACCAAATGAAAAAAAATCCCCGGAAGTATCTCCGGGGAGTGATATTCTTTACTGGATCAGAAGCACATTCCGGATCAGAGCGGATTCGGATACCCATGCATCAATTTAAAGAAGATCTTCCTTGATTTCGATATACACGTTTTTCTTCAAATCATCGATCCACTTTTTGAGGATCCTTTGCTGCTTCCGGTTCAGGGCAGCATACCGGACTTCTTCCCAGTCTTCAGTCAGAGACATCTTTCTCGCTTCGGTTTTATCCTCGACAAAGGCAAAATGAAATCCGAATGGCGTCTGGAACGGCAGACTCATTTCGCCTGCCTCCAGGGTATCGATCGCATCCTTGAATGCCTGGATCTGCAATTCCTCTATAGGGATCCATCCGAGATCGCCTCCCTTGGTGTTCGATGATGCATCCTGCGAATACCTGTTCGCCAGGCTGTCAAATGGAACACCGAGAAGCGCACTGTCCCGGATCGCTGTGATCTTCTGCAGAACCTCGGCTTCATCGTTCTGCGATACCGTGAGGCGGATGAGTATGTGCCGTACATTCACCGATTCTTCTCTTTTCTCCACAAGCTGAATCAGGTGAAGGCCTACCGGTGTTTCAACAATATCCGATACCTTTCCGGGCTCAAGCCGAAAAGCAGCATCTTCGAAAGATTCAAAAAGTGACCCTCTCTCGATGAAACCCAGTGCTCCTCCCATTTGAGAGGTTCCGGGATCTTCAGAATAAATCCGCGCCAGATCTTCAAAATTTTCGCCTTCCGTAAGCCTGCGCTGCACTTCGTGCAGCTTTTCTTCTGCCTGTCCTCTTGCGGATCCGCCGGGTCGAACCTCAAGCAGTATATGTCGTATTTTCATCATCGGTTTTTTGCCGGGGATACTGTCTTTCATGGCTTCATAGAACGATTCAATTTCACGTCTGGATATCTGAATATCACCCAGTTTCTTCGACTGCACGGTCTGAACGATCAGTCTCTTGCGGACTTCATCCCTGTAATCCCTTTTGATCTTTTGAATGGGAGCTCCAAAATAGGACTCCACTTTTTCTTTCGATCCCATCTGCGCGACCAGCTGCTGTATCCTGTTTTCCAATTCGGCTTCTACCCTGTCGTCCTCCACGGTAACAGTATCCTCTTTTGCCTTGGCAAGCAACACCTTTTCGTTGATCATATTCTCCAGCATTTCTTTTTTCAGACTTTCGAACATATCCGGCTGGTTCAGGGGATTGATACCTGCCTGGAGCGCATACCCCTGGGTGGTCTGCATGAGTTCGCTTTGAAGGATGATCTCTTCCCCTACGATCGCTACCACACCATCCACGGTTTCCTGCGCTGCTACCGGTATGAACAAAATAAGGCAAAAAAGGCATATCGCCCGAACTGTGCTTGCGAACACGTTATTCTCCTGTTGGCCTTTATTGTTGAGTATTAGTGGACATACTTTCCTGGATGTTTTCTTCATTCTTGGGGATTTTCCTCACGACGTTGAATTCTTTATCCAGACGAAAGAGAAGCTCATAATAGATCGCCCCTTCTTTTCTTATACGCAAACGCTGGAGTATTTCGTTCCGCATATCGGTAAGATCCTTGATGTTACCCGCAGAATATTTTTTCAGTACTTTCAGTATATGATACCCGTATCTGCTGCTGAAGACCTGTGAAACCCTTCCCTCCGGAAGCCGGAATGCATTCCTGGATATTTCCGGAATCACATCATCCGGCCTGAAGAACCCCATGTCACCCCCGGTGTCCTTGAACATATCCGTTGACCGTTCCCTCGCCACTTCTTCAAACGATTTCCCCGCAGCAATTTCCTGCTGCGCCAGGTCGGCTTCACTGCGTGTTTTTATCAGTATATGCAAAGCTCTGACCTCTTCCTCTCCATCCGCAACAACAAAGGTCTCCCTGTTCTTATCATAGTAAGACTGGATTTCGTCTTCTGTTACCTGAATTTTTTCCAGATAGGTACGATCCAGAAGTTTCTGAATGGCATGCTCCTTGCGCACCAGGTCAAGTTCCCATTCCAGCTCAGGTGAATTGGCATCAAATTTTTGACGCTTCGCTTCCTGAAAGAGAAGCTCTTTGTTTATCCAGCGGTCAACAAATTCGCTTTCCCTGTCCGTGCTCAGACCCTCAAGGGCCATCCTCTGTTTCATTTCAGAGATACCGAGAACGGAATTGCCGACCTGAGCCACAATATCGCTTTCAGGTACATCCCGCCCGCAACGCGGTATCAGGATAATGAGCATCAGTATTGCCATCGCACCTGCAACAGGCAGTCCCTTAAGACACATTTTAAAAAGCACTCTTCAATACCTCCTCGTTCAGAGTGAAACGGTATTCTTTTCTCTTCTCATCAAACCATTGCGCTTCCTTTTCAAGCTGAAGAGCGGATCTTAAATCCCGTGCAACCTGCGCTTTGACATTTTCATATGGTTTTGGGATCGCTGGCGTTTTCTCGAGGAGCTTGATGACCGAGTATCCCTTGTTCTGGCCGATATCTATGGGTCCGGCAATTTCTCCTGGCTTCATCTCAAATGCTTTTACGCCGATACTCCCCCATGCTCCCTTACTGAAGGGACCCAGAATTCCGTTCTGCTTTGCATATCCCGGTCTTTCCGTATATTTTTGAACCAGTCTTGAAAAGTTCTCTCCCCCTTTCGCTCTTTTCATCAGGCTTTCAGCGAGAGTTTTATCCTTGACCATGATCTCCTGCACACGCACTTTTTCAGGTTCCGAATATTTGCCGGGATTGGCATCAAAGTAAGCCATGATATCCTCTTGAGAAGGATCGATATGATCTACGATTTCTTTGCGGATAAGCAAAGCGGAAATTTCCTCTTCCAGACGTTCCTTCATCCCGTTGACTATCGTTGCATCCCGTTCCAGCCCGCGTTTTTCGGCTTGACTCATGAGCAGATCAAAAAGAAGACTATTTTTAATGAACTCTTTCAATTCAGCCTGTGATGCTACCGGCGCTTTCGGACTCCGGCTGACCTGTTTGATCTTCTCTACGAGCTGGGAGATGTTCATGCTCCCGCCCCTGTACTTAACAAGAATCCGCTTCAGGTCTTCCTGCCCCAGTTTCATAAGACTATCCAGTACAACATCCCTGCTGGTCAGATTCCTGCTTTTGAACAAATCCACAACGAACCCGAGATCCGCATTCGACCAGACAGTATCTGCTTCAGCCAGAAGATTTTCCTGGTAGGAACGGGCTTCCATCTGCATTTTCCTGGATCGTTCCGAATTCAGGGTCTTCTTTATCTCATCCTTGACCTCTGCATAGGGCTTGCGGTCCTTTTTCCTGATAGACTCCACCTTTAAAATATGAAAACCCGTGTTATTGCGTACAGGAGCGGACAGTTCTCCCTCGTCCAGGGAGTAAAGAGCATTCAGTACAGGGTCTTCGCTCCTGTTCCAGCTGATCGCGCCCATCAAACCGCCCTTCAGCGCCGTCTGTTCATCCTCCGAAAATTCCCTTGCCATTCTGGCGAAATCTTCTCCCTTTCTGAGTCTCTGAATGATGCTGTCTGCTTTCAACTGGATCGCAGTTAGCTTCCCGGGGTCAGTACCTGCATCCGCGCGCAAAAGAATATCACGAAAAATGACATCCCTTCCTGATTTCGTATAAAAATCCCGTATATCTTTTTCCGGGATGACCCTGTCCACGATCTCCACTTCATACAGCCGTCTCAGCATCAGGTTTTGCTTCAGCGGAGTAATACGGGCATTGATAACCGAATCTTCATCCAGACCCTGCCTGTAGGCTTCGAGCACCTTTATCCTGCTGTCGATCATTTTCAGAACATGGGACTTGCGGTCCTCAATGGAAGTTTTACTGGCACTCTCAGGTGTCTTCCCCTTCAGAAAATCTTCTTTGAACGTTTTTAAATCAATCTGATTTCCCCGTCCGAACCAGGCTACAGCTGTTTCTCTCCTGGAACAGGATACAGCTGTCAGAATGAACAGGATCACAACACTCTTTTTCATAAAAACAGTCATGGTACCTCCAGTATGAAAGCAATTGTAAATACTGAAAAATATACGAACTCAGGCGCAGCTTTGCAACCATTTTTTGGTGAACCCGAACCGGTCAGGTACAGGAATGGTCATCCGGAAACCGAATACTTTACTATGAAAATAGCGGATGGGTATTTGCGATTTGTCTGTGATTGCACGAAGGTGCTTCGACAAAAGTTCCTGCGAAGGAAATGCTTCGATCCATAGAGGATCGAAAGTCATGATCAGGTTCTGCCGGTGAAAGGCAATACGGTTGAATCCCTTTTGCTGTGCCAGCATTTTTATTTTAACACTCTCCAGAAGCGTCTCCACCTCCGGCGGCGGGGTGCCAAAACGGTCCAAGATCTCTTCATAAAACTGGCCGGCCTCCTCCTCTGTCCTGAACACTGCAACGCGTCTGTAGAGATTCACTCTCATGCCTTCATCCGGTATATATGCGGCGGGTATATATGCAGGCACGTCCAGTTCCACAGTGCACTGCACCTGCGGCGTCTCCGGTTGGACCTGAAATTGTTCCTCCTTTAATTCCCTTACAGATTCATCCACCAGTTTGTTGTACAGATCATACCCCACAGCATCCAGATAGCCGCTCTGTTCCACTCCCAGGAGATTACCGGTCCCCCGGATCTCAAGATCCCTGAGGGCGATTTGAAAACCCGATCCCAATTCAGTGAATTCCTCTATGGTTCTCAGCCGCCTGACCGCCTCCTCACTCAGCAGATGGAATGGCGGTGTAAGCAGATAGGCATAAGCTCTCT
>CAYXFJ010000011.1:0-24450 GCA_964464265.1 uncultured bacterium | reverse complement strand
GGTTCTGTATCTCGTCGTAAACTTCCTGGCCGGCATATTTGGAAAAACGCGTGATGAGGATATATCCGATACCTTCGTCGATGAAACCTGAGTAGCGTATATCTTCCACTTTAATGTGTTCCCGGATCAGGGTGAATTCCAGCGTCTTGGATTCCCCTTCCCGGATAATGGTAATGGTAACTTCTGATCCGGCAGGCCCTCTTACGCGGCGGACCGTCTCTTCGAATCCCAGGACTTTCGTGTCCTCTCCGTTAATCTGCAGGATCTGGTCCCCTTCGCGTATGCCGGCCCGTGCAGCCGGAGTCCCTATAAAGGGAGGTTCTGCAACAGTCACCATGTTATTCCTGTAATTGAGGAGCATGCCCACTCCGTCATACTTGCCATCTGTCAGTATCTGGAGCTGCTGGCGGTCTTCATTCTCAATATAATCGCTGTAGGGATCCAGAGTGCTGAGCATTCCCTGAATTCCTGCACGCATGAACTTTTCCGGATCAACCTGGTCAACGTATTCTGTGGCGACACTTTTATAGATCTCACCGAAGAGGTCAAGATTCTGGTAGATCTTTTGATAATAGGTATCGTTATTGGATGCGTTGATCCAGAAAACAGTTACCATGGGCACACAGGCCATGGCAAGGAGCGTTAGAAATGGTTTTCTGCTAATTTTCATGTGGATTACCTTTTTCTAAATGGATTTGTGCTCTGATAAATGATCAATATAATATAATACATCTTTGAGGATTTCTTGTTCCAATTTTTCCACAGACTGCGAGCCGTTAAGAAGCCGGATGCGTTCAGGTTCTTCACTTGAGAGCATGTGATAACCGTGCCTGACTTTCTCAAAGAAATGCGCCAGCTCCTTCTCCATTCTGTCCGCAGGTCTGGAAGCCGCTTTTCTCCTCAAGAGCGATTCCTCATAATCAATGTCCAGCACATAGGTCCTGTCGGGTTTCACTCCCATGCAGGCCCATTCGTTGGCCTGGCGTATCATATGAAGCGAGAGCTCTCTGCCGTATCCCTGATAGCAGATTGTTGAATCAGTGAAACGGTCGCACAGGACAATCTCATTACGCGTGAGGGCGGGTTTGATAATTTCGGCCACCATTTGCGTTCGTGCTGCTTCATACAGGAACATTTCCGTAAGAGGATCCATTGCATGATGTGACCGGTCCAGAAGCAGGGACCGAATCTTTTCTGAGATCACCGTGCCCCCCGGATCCCGGATGAGCATGACCGGGAAACCCAGTTTCTTCAGTTGATCATGCATTCTTGAAGCCTGTATGGATTTTCCGGAGCAGTCGATGCCTTCAAATGTCAGGAATACGCCTGCACGTAGCGGCCGATGATCCCATTTTCCGGAGGGGCGTCTCTTTCCTACAGGTGTATGAGTTTCCATTTACCTCCCCGGAAGCGAGAATAGTTGATCGAACTTTTCAGTATCTCGTCCAATGCCTGAATGCCCCAGATCCCTATCAGACCCCACGAGAGGACGAATGTTCCGATCCAGTTCGCCCCGATCTCCAGAAGAAAGACAGCAAAGATGTTCATCCACATAATCCACTGTATGTCTCCGGCGCCTCTCAGGCTGCCCGCAATGACTGTATTCATGGCCTTCGGAACCTGACCCAGCGCAAAGAGAATGAATACAACTTTAAAACTGTAGTCAGCGATGATCGCATCTTCTTTGCGAATAAAAATATGAATCAGGGGACTTGCAAAGATGACCATCATCACCAGGATAAAAACACCGAAGATGAAAACGATCCGATGTGTCATCTTTCCCGTATGTTCGGCAACGATATGGTCCTTGGCACCGAGATTCTTGCCCATGTATGTCATGGCCGCGAACCCGAAGCCCAGATAGAACATCGAGAGAACGCCCTGTATTCTCAGAAACACCTGATGAATAGCCAGCTCAGTGATACCGATCAGTGCCACGTATCCTGTAACGATCAGCTGTCCTGCGGACCATACGAGCTGTTCCACTGTGGTCGGAAGGCCTGTTTTAAAAAGGCGCTTGAAGCTTATCCATCTGGGTGTGGTCAATTCATGCATGGAGAGGAACAGGGTCGAGGTTTTCCTTCTCAAATAATACATGGTCATTGAAAAACCCAGAGCATGTGATAAACCCATTGCCATCGCCGCTCCCTTGACTTCCAGCCTCGGGAAGAAAAAAAGACCATAGATCAGAATAGGAGCGAGCATGATATTGGTCAGATTCATGCATATGTTGATCAGCATGGAAGCATGAGTGTCGCCGGATCCCCGGATCATTCCTATAGCAATGAAATTCGGGACCAGCAGGGGAGTGAAAAACGAGAGGGTCTGCAGATAGATCACTCCCGCATCGGTACCGGAAATATAGGGCCCTGAGATCGAACCTATGAGTTCACGCTCATGAATCACCCGGAATAGAATTGGAGATACAAAATACCAGACCAGACCGATCGGGATGGACATCAGGAAACCCACCATGAGGGTTTGTCCAAGAATGTGATTGGCTCCCCAACGGTCATTGGATCCGAGGTGGTGGTTGATGAGAATGATCGCGCCCATAACAAAGGTTAACAGCAGGGTTGATGTGACCAGGAGGATCTGAAGGGCGAATCCGACCCCGCCCAGCGCGGCCGCGCTGAGCCGTCCTATGAATACAGCTTCGACCAGCCACATGACAGGCTGAGAGGCCAGATCCAGCGCAGCCGGCAGAGACGTTTTTAAGATAGAGGATATGGGTATTTTTTTAATCAATCGTAATACTCAAGTCCTAGATGAGTGATACACTCTTCTCCCTGCATATGTCTCAGGGTATTTTTTAGTTTCATCAGCTGGATGAAAAGGTCATGTTCGGGATACAGGCCGGGTACAGTCATCGGGCTCTTGAAGTAGAAAGAGAGCCATTCCTGAACGCCTTTCATGCCTGCTCTTTTTGCCAGATCCATGAACAGGACAAGATCCAGTACAATGGGAGCTGCGAGAATGGAATCCCGGCACAGAAAGTCTATTTTTATCTGCATGGGATAGCCCATCCAGCCGAAGATATCAATATTGTCCCAGCCTTCCTTGTTGTCCCCTCTGGGCGGGTAGTAGTTGATACGGACCTTGTGATAATAGTCCTTATAAAGTTCCGGATAAACCTTCGGCTGAAGGATAAAATCCAGAACGGAAAGTTTCGATTCTTCTTTGGTTTTAAAGGATTCGGGATCATCGAGAACTTCACCGTCTCTGTTTCCGAGAATGTTCGTTGAAAACCACCCTGAAAGGCCCAGCATCCTTGCCTTGAGCCCGGGCGCAAGAATGGTCTTTATCAGTGTCTGGCCTGTCTTGAAGTCCTTGCCCGCTACAGGAAGGTTCTTTTCTTTAGCCAGATCCATAAGAGCAGGGATATCGACCGTCAGGTTTGGAGCCCCGTTAGCAAAAGGAACACCGGACGAGAGCGATGCATAGGCGTAGATCATGGAATTGGAGATCGCTTCGTCGTTCTTTTTCAATCCTTCCTCGAACGCGTCCAGTGTTTTGTGAACGGCCTGGGGCTGAATGAAAATCTCAGTGGAAGCGCACCAGATCATGATCATGCGCGATACCTTCTGTTTTGCCTGAAAGGTATGAATATCGTCCATCAGCTGTTTTGCCAGATCCATTTTAGTGGATCCCTTTTTCACCCATGTACCGTGCAGTCTTTTTACATATTTCTGGTCAAAAACAGCTTTCATGGGTTTGATGGATTTTAAAGGACCTTTCAGCTTCTCAAGGTCCTGGGGAGTCAGAACACCTGCATTTTTAGCGGCCTCATAGCAGTTTTCCTCGAAGATATCCCAGCCGCCGTATACGAGATCCCGGGTATCCGCAAGCGGGATGAAGTCCTTGATTTTCGGAACACGGTTTTCCGTTCGCTTTCCCAGGCGTATGGTACCCATCTGAGTAAGGGAGCCGTAGGGAAGAGAGTATTTCCTGTTGATGGCTTCCACGCCTGCGATGAATGTGGTTCCCACAGCTCCAAGACCGGGTATAAGAATACCCAGTTTACCTTTTGGTTTTTCAATTTGAAATGGTTTCTCTGCCACACTTACCTCCTTCGATCTTCAGACCGTATATTGAACAGCGATCACTTATGGGAACGGATGATACGATTTTTTTCATCCACGAGGACTATTTTCGGTTTCATATTGAGCGCTATGGAATCCTCCACCCATCCGTAAGCCAGAATAATAACAGGATCTCCCGCCTGTGCCATGCGTGCTATGGCTCCGTTCAGGATGATCTGACCGCTGCCCCTGTCCCCTGCGATCACATAAGTTTCTGCCCGCTCACCGGTGGAGATATTCAAAACCTGCACACGTTCATACGGGAGCATGCCAGCGGCTTCCATGAGGATTTCATCCACCGTAATACTGCCCTCATAATGAAGGTCAGCACCTGTAACCCTGGCCCTGTGTATCTTGGACAGCAGCATGTTTCTGAACATCATTCAATTTCCTCTTTTTTCGTAGTGTTTGTCTGACTGTTTCTATCCTGATTCCTGATATGCCAGAGACGCTGAAAAGTGGTGAAATTGGATAGAATGGCAATGATCCACATCACTAGAGCAAAGACATGGGGATGAATGAGGCATCCTGTACCTAAAAGGATCATACGTTCGGCACGCTGCATCCATCCTACTTTGCAGTCGAATCCCAGTCCTTCAGCTCTCGCTCTTACATAACTGACCATCAGGGAACCGCCAAGTCCTACGGCCACAGCCACAGAAGTAAGGATTCTTCCAGTCTTTATAAAATAATAGGCCGCTCCGAAAAAGAAAAGGACCTCGCCGTAACGGTCCATGGTCGAATCGTACAGTGCGCCAAACCGGCTGACTTTTCCGGTGTGCCTTGCCAGTTTTCCGTCGATGCTGTCCATCAGGCCGGATAAAAGGATGAACAGGCCAGCCAGCCTGAGAGAGCCTGTTACCACAAAATACGTGGCGATTGCCCCCATTCCGAATCCAATCGAAGTGAACGTATTGGGATGCACGTTCATGCGGGTAGCTGCGATGACGATGGGATCCAGCAAGGACAGATAGGTATTCTTGAGCCTTTCCGGAATCGGCTCACCAGCAGTCAGTTTCATTTTTTTCTTTTTCCGCCCTGTATTATGAGTACGAATTCGCCCTGAATGCGGCGTCTGGCAAAGGATGACGTGATTTCAGATAAGGGTCCCCTCATGCATTCTTCAAATTTTTTGGTCAGCTCCCTGCAAACAGCGATCTCCCTGTTCCCCAGAGTGTCCGCCAGATCCTGAAGAGTACGAAGCAGACGATGAGGGGATTCGTATAAAATGATCGTTCTTTGCTCTCCCGTAAGAGCGTCAAGCCGTGCTCTCCTTCCTTTTTTTGCCGGAAGGAACCCTTCGAATACAAACCGGTCAGTGGCCAGTCCGGAAACGATCAGCGCTGCCATAGCGGCCGTTGCCCCCGGTACGGGGACCACGGGGACCGACGATGCGATGGCCTGTCTCACCAGAAAGTAAGCCGGATCCGAAATCCCGGGAGTTCCCGCGTCCGAAACAAGAGCGATGGTCCTGCCCTGGATGAGATGCCGTATCATTACCGGAGCTTTTCTCTCTTTATTATGATCATGATAACTGTCAAGAGCGTTCTGAATTCCGAAATGTTTCAAAAGGAAACCGGTTTTACGGGTGTCCTCAGCAGCGATCAGATCCGCTTCTTTCAGAATTCTGAGAGCTCTCAGCGTAATGTCTTCAAGGTTGCCTATCGGCGTACTGACCAGATAGAGAGTTCCTGTCTTTGACGATTCCAAGGACTTGTGCACTCCTGCCTGGCCTACTTCAGGGGCAGGGTTTTTTCCCTGCAGACGATTTTCATCTTTTCCAGCTCGTCAAGAACGGGATCGAATATTTCCGGATATACCGGAATATGCACGCCTGTCATCCTGATCTTTCCCTCCAGAATGAGACGGGATGCGATGGCTGCAGGAAGACTGACTGTCCGGGCCATGGAAGAGTCACCGCCAGGGATTCCGAAATCAATCAGAGTAGAGGTAATCCTTTCCTTCCTGCCCCCCGGATACTCTGCAGTGAAATCATGAAAAAGAACGATCATATCCCTTTCTCCATCGAGATAGGGCATTTTTTCCAAAAGCCTTTGAGAGAGAACATCAACTGCTGATTTATGGCCGGCAGGAACAGGATCATCACTGAAGAAACCGAGCCATTCAAAGCGCTTCATAATGGCGGAATCCGCTTTTATTTTCAGCCGGGAGGCCAGTGCCTTTCTGACGTCCGAACCGGGATCCAGACCGGTCATTTTACAGATGAATTCCTTAAACGTTCCTTCCAGGTCATTTCTCTCTTCAATATCAAGGATTCCCATATCGATCATTTTCTTCCAGGTCTCGCACCAGCCCGGATAGCGCAATGTGCCGCGGAAAAGGGTGGAAATTCCCTGAAGGCCGTAAAGTTCGATATAGGGAAGGGAATTCCGGTTGGGATAGGACTGGAGGGTGCCGATTTTCTCAAAGTCCAGATCCCAGGTATGGGTGAAGAGGTCTTTGTTTTCGACTTCGACGGTTTTATTGTTTTTCAGATAGCGTCCTGAATTCCTTCCAGCCAGAACAACGCCTCTCGGGCTCCAGGAAAATTTGTATCCCATGGGATTCGTATTGGCTTCAGGAGCTGGAAGGCCGCCGCAGTAGGAAAAAAAGCTCGATACTTTTCCGCCTTTCTTTTGGACCCTGCGGATGATGCGCATGGCTGACATGTGATCAATACCGGGATCCAGACCTGTTTCATTCAAAAGAAGAACACCCGCATCCCTGGCCTTCCGGTCCATCTGTTTCATGATGTCACTGACATATGAAGTCGTGACCATATGCTTTTTCAGGGAGATGCACAGCTCTGCCACAACGGGGTGATACACGTAGGGTAACAGGCTGACGACAAGATCTGATTCCTTGATGAGGTCTGCAAGCGACTCGCGGTCATCCGCAAGCAGTGTCTTTGCGATTCCCCTGGGATGACCGTCTATCAGTTTATCGGTTTTGCTGATCGTTCTTGTGGCGACGGTGACTGTGATATCAGGCCGGTCCAGAAGGTAGCGGACAATAGGCCGTGTGACCAGTCCTGCGCCCAGAACGAGAATTTTTTTCATAAAAAGCTCCTGCGGTTTCGCGGATACACCCTTGCAGAATCAAAGGTGTTTTTCCAGATACATATATTCAGGTGCAAGTCTGCCCTGATAAACGATCAGTGCATTCTTGATACAGGGTGACAGGTCAAGCCTGTCAAAGGGAAGAGTATAGTCGGCTTTCACTATTTCGGGAACAAAAGGAAGAAGAGCGTTGCCGAATTGCAGTGAGGACTCCGCCGGCAGTTCACAGGGGAGGTTGTCTACTGCCATGACGACAACGCCCCTCCCCTCCAATCCCTCCCTGATGAGATCCTTGATCGGATCATAAACGAAGACGGGATTGTCGGGTGTTGTGGTTTTAACCGTGCATTCGACTGAACCATCAATATCACAGGTAATATCTCCGATGACACGGAGTCTGGGGACAGGTTCAGATTCAAAGAGTTTTTTAAGGGCTTTTCTGGTCACCAGCCTTGGATAAGAGGGCGTCCAGAAGATAGCATTGATCAATACAGATAAAAACGGAAGATAGGATTCGAACACGGAACAGAAGTTCTCAGGATGCGCGTAATATTCCTCCAGATTGAAAAGCCGGCCGGACCGGGTTGATCTTACCATATGTTCTTCTTTAAAGACCACTTTGTAAACGGCATCGGACCGTAAGAGAGGTGAGCCTTGAAGCAGCTGATCAGGAGAAATTTCTATGACGGGGAGCAGGTCGAATATTTCCTGGGCTCCAAGCGAGACATGTCCGTATCCGGTAAAGCCAAAAATCATGGGAACAAGAGAAGGGTGGATTTTTTTACGGCGTATCGCTTCTCCTGCGGAACGAACGGCATTCTCTATATCATGAACAGAGCCGTAGCGGTAAGCGGGTTCGATAGAAGAGAAAGGATTGTCCACTCCCTGAAGAGCAAGCTTTTTCCCGAATGCATGAAACGTTTCCATCATGCCGGCAATACCCGCATACCTGCCGAAAAAAAGAAGCCGCTTTCCCTCGTTATTAATTACTTTTTCATAATCAACAAGATGGCACCCCAGAGACCTGAGCCTGTTCAGCATGGGCATATTGGCTTTCTGGCCTTTGATGGTGTGGGAGAAGAACACATAGGTTTTTTTGGCCAGAAAAAAAGACCGGGGCATTTCCTTGATACCGAATACGGCAGAACACAAGGACAGGTCTTCCGACACAGCGGCCCCCGCATCCCTGTATGTATCGTCGGTGAAAGCACGGATCTCTGAGGGTTGTACGACAGTATGGATTCCGAATCGGTCTTTAAGGATTTTTACATGTTCAGGCGCCAGTGGCGCTCTCCCTTCCCATCGGTTCTTATCTTCCCTGCGTATGCCAATTGTTCTGTTTATTCCTGAGATCTCCTAAAGATTGATGAGTAGTTCAAGCTAAGTATAATAATAAAAAATGATATAAAAGTCAAGATAAGCACCTTCGGAGATTCGCAATAGCCCCGGCAGAGAACAACACCGTCTGTGGATCCATTGCGGGCATAAAGAGAAGAGTCTGACCGTGCAAAACCTGGCTGGCGGGCCGGTCAGCCTGACAGAGAGATAACGGCATTGAGTCCGAATGCTGTAAATTTGGTCGTGCCTGCACGGATATCCTTTCGCTCTCCAATTTCAAAGTTCATACCGCCTCTCACTGTCCTGGTGAAGGTGTAAGATACAGTGGGTTTCAGCATCCAGTTTTCCGTTCTGGATGTCTCGGAATACGATCCGCCTGTTGCGCGGCTCTGAAGGGAGGCGTTATACTTCTGAGAAAAAGTCAAAGAAAAATCAATGCTGTTTTCCAGCTTCTTTTTCATGAACGGGAGCTTAAGACCGCCTCTTTTGGAATAATTAACGGTAACAGACATATCCGTGGAGACCTGTTTGGTTCTGCCCTGGCTGTACTTCTTCTGTTCCTGCACGGTCTCGGTGGTGGTATACTGGGCGGTGGCATTCATTCCGTTCTTCAGAGTGAGAGAGAGCCCCAGAAGCGGCCTGAAGTCCTTGGAGATGGACTCCTGTGTAATGTTGCTCTCCGAGTCGTTCCAGGTCTGGGTTTTTCTTCCTGAAAAAGCGTGCCTAAGGGAAACCGAACGTGCAAACTTCGATATGATCGGTAATTTTTCAAGACCTGACCATTGCACAGTCCAGTTCGGGAACGGAATGGGTTTGTCCTTGATCAGCAGTGCCGATTCATTGACATTACCGGTGGTCTGAGTCTGTTCGTTCCGCGAAGAGGAATAGGAATAATCAAGTTTGGTGGTGATCTTCGATGTGATTCGGAAACCCGAACTTGCAGTAATACGCTGATCGTATTTCTGGGAAGCCCTGTCCGAGGTCACGTTGGGCGAAACGGGAACTCCGGGATCCATCGTTGTTCCGATCTGATAGGCGAAAGAGGGAGTACCCAGAATACCATAATTGTTTGCCGATTGTGTCTGTGAAAAGTCGAAACGGATAGGGTCTATGCTTCCTATGACTTTTCCGAAAATGGAAAATATAGAGAGGAGAGGAAAAGGTTTTTTCTCCGTTTTTTCCTCTTTTTGTTCGTCCGGTTTTTTATCCTGCGTCTGTGACGGAGCCTGCCGGGTCACAGGCCTGCGAACAGGGCTTTTGGCAGTGGATTTTTTCTGAAAGCTCTGTACAAATTTCTTGGTGTCCCAGTTGGCGTTCAGGGACAGTGTTGCCTGCGTGCTTGAGCTCTGGCTTGTCCCCTGCTGTCTTTGCTGGGGATTGTCGTTCCATCTGTAATTGGCGCTGTATTTCGCTGACGGGGTAAACCAGGCAATAAATTTTGGGGTCAGATTCAGGCTGACCTGCTGGGAACTGTTCAGGGGCTGACCGGGATTGAAAGTCGAAAGCACATCCGTCCAGCTGGCATAACGCATATCAGCAGTCTGGGACTTTGTGTAATCAAAAGAGATCGCGGTGAACGGGCGGAGAGATGTGGAAATGTTTTGTGTGTAGTTGGCCGTTCTCACATCGGTCAGCACACCGCCGCTGGTCTCCGCATTTTTCTTGGTGTCATTACCGTCCATACGAATACTGAACCTGGACGGGAGATAATAGAACTTCGTACCCGCTATTGGTTTCAGAAAGCCTTTCATACCCATCCATTTGAAAGGTTCTATGTAAGACTGTGTGCCGAAATTCAGATCGTAACTGAAAGAACCTTTCAATCCGAGGTTACGGTCGTATTTTGTTTTGGAATCACTGCGTTCCGAAAGAGTGTAGTTGAACCGGGTCTGTATGGGATCGACGAGATAACGCACGAAAAAGTTTCTTGATTTGGTTCCCTTGGACAATGATATGTTAAGGCCTTTGTTCTCGTTTTCAGAGCGTATGGCCTTCAACAGAGAGTCCGGAGCTGTTCTGTTGTTGACGATAACGTCGCTTCCCGGAAGGTATTTCGGCGTCATGCGGCTTTTTGAAAAACTGACTGTCACCGGGATGCGCAGGCCCCAGGAAACAGGCATAAGCTCATTCATCTGAATGCTGGCATTGAAATTACCGCTCTGGGAGTGAGATCCACCTCCGAAGCGCTCATTGACCGTGTGAAAGTCAGCATCCTTCCTGTCGTATTCACCGTTCAATGTTATGAAATTGGCGAGACGGATATCCGCCCTCGCGCGCATGGCCATTCCTTTGTCCTTGCGCACGTTGGAAACACGAAGCTCATCGATCCAGACCTGGCCCGTATAGGTGAAAGGTGAAATGTTCGTCACACCAATGATGAGCCAGCGCACATTCGTCAGTGAGGGCTGTCCGACCACGCGAATGATATGTCCGTTCTCCTGCAATTCGGAGATCTCGTCCAGCTGGGCGCCTTCCATCTCTATCTTGAGACGGCTGAGAATTTCAAAATCGATCTCTATATTGTTCCTTTCATCCCAGCCGGGAAAAACAGGAATATCCACCTCATAATAATGCTTGTTCTGCGTATCGGATCCCCAGCGGAGAAAAAACCGCAGTGTGCTGTCAGGCAGGTACTGTTCTGTTCCGCCGCCATGAACGAACATGCGAAGGTTCTTATAATCGATCAGGCTTTCCGTCTGGAAAAATTCCTTCTGGGCAATGGCCGTTGCACCGGGATCCAGGCCGTCGAGCTGTATGACGAGAGATTGTTCCTTGGACTGAATTTTCTGAAGGGGATCGATGACACCTTCGACACCGGGAGGGGCAACGTATTCCGGATTATCGTGTGTGTTTGTAACAGCCACGGTAAGTGTAGAATCGTTGCCGGCGTCAAAGACAGAATCTGCGGCAGCCATGACGCCGCGGAGTTTCCATTCATTTCCGGCCAGCTCGATCTGGGCAATGGACAGAAGAACAGGATCCGTTACACCATCGACCCATATTCTGGAGAATTCGATCCGCGACCAGTCCGGATTGCCGACCACGCGTGTGGGTTTGTCCAGGGGGATACGGTAGAGGCGCCATCCGTACTCGTTCCCCTTGCCGCCCGCGATCAGAACGGTATCCGCATGATCCTTTTCAAGCCTGAAAGTGAACTCGTAATAATCATTTTGAAGATCCACATCGCTGTTCCTGTTCAGGTCTTCCGTATCCGGATAGATGATCGAACCGTCGTTCCTGTTCCCCTCGGTGCCGTTGATATTATCGTAATTGTTAGACCTGCTGGTATAGGACCAGTCGTCGTAGCTCCAGGGTTCATTGGAGTGTTTCTGATTGTCCCGGTTCAGATCCCAGAAGTCGTACGGAGTGGCCCTTCCGTCGGAAATGGTGGCTGCCTCATGCGGATGGAAAATAGCGGGAGGATCGCTGCCGAATACACCGTCAATTCCGGTATCTTCATCGTCATCCAGGATTTCATTCCGGATTCCGCCAGGCGGCTTTTTATCCTCGGTATCCCTGCGCGTATTGGGGATCACATCTTCCGAAATCTTGCCCATATCCACATGCAACCGCCCGTAGTCACCCTGAACCCAGATCTCCAGGAAGCGGCTGTCCGTCTGATCCGCGTATCCGGCTGCGAGTGATCTTGCCACACCGCTCCATGTTTCATCCGGTCTTGCAACATTCGTGTTGGGAGTGAAAAGAAGACTGAGTACATGCTGGCGTGTTGTGCCACCAAAATTGGTGGTCACCTCGCGTTCCGGCCAGATCTCCTGAATGGCCACCTGTTCGTAAGGATTGAACCATACGAGATGACCCCGGTTGGCCATATACTTATTGATACTGTCGCTCAGGGAAACAGTGGGAGGCGATGAAGGGCCCCAGGCCATGCGGGTCACCCCGAGGCTGATCTGGCGCTTGGCTCCCTCGAAATCATCGAGATAGGCCACACCGTCCTTGTCCCCTGTTGATTCATTGTTCAGTGTATTGGGATTGGGTATCACCTGAGCGAATTCTCCCTCAAGAGAAACGCTGGAGGGTCCGGAAAGCTCGAGCAGGGGAAGAGCGTTGAGCACATTGGTTACCGTGTTGGATTCTGCATAAAGAGCGGAGTTCACATCCCAGACGAGATTGTTCATCGGTCCATCTTTACCGATGCGGATACGCTGGTCCAGCGTTCTCTGGTTGAGATAGAGAAGAGTGGCGCCGATAAAGGATCGTTTCGCTCCGCTTTCCCAGAGCGTGTATTCCGCTCTCGCGCCCATGAGGGATTTCTTATCAATGGTCATGATCTGGTGGGATTCGTAATTGATCTCCAGATTGGCATTGGGATTCGTAGCCTCCTCGCTCAGGATAACCAGATTTCCGGAGAGATAATCGATCGTATAATCCCTGTCCTTCGCGAGCCTCCCACCGTTCAGCATGACTTCTTCTGTGCCCTCTATGACGTTCATGCCAAGAGAATAATTGGGACTTCGGTAAGCGGATTTCACTTCGAAATAAAATTTACTCTGCTGACGGATATAGCTGTCGTTCGTAGTGTCGTAAACAGCAGGTGTGCGAAGGGCGTCCATCTCCTCGGGAAAGGGATAATCGGAATCCTCGCCTGGATCGAAAGGACGCAGGTTGGGCAAAATGAGCTCACCGCGGCTGCGGCTCAGTATGTTGGGATCCATATCAATGACATTATCCGGATTGGGCCCTCCTGTCTCATCCAGGTTGTCGAGACCGAAAAGGTTCAGAAAACTGCGGGCCTTACCGTCGATGTCGATGGACTCTTTAGGATCACCGGACGGAGGTTTGTAGTAAAGTTTAAGCTCGAAACCTTCCAGGTCTATATCCCGCCGGCCTATGGAATACACATTTTTCCATTCCAGGTTCCAGGTTTTGTCGGATGGCCGGGGTGTCCGCGGCTTGATGATCCTGAAGATGGGAGTCGCGCTGGTATCCGTGGAGAAAGCGAGAAGAGTACCGGTAAGGCGTCCTGTCGTATCTTTGTAAGCCACGGCCAGAACCTCGCTTTCCTGAAGGGGCATGTTCATGACCAGGTATCCCAGTTCCGGCTGAATATAATAATCCTGAACAGGTTCTAGCCGGAGAAAATACCCCCGGTAATTCTCTGTGGTTGAAAACGAAGTATCAGGACGGGAAGGTTCCAGAAGAGCCCATGCACGGATCGATCCGGGACGGATCTCATAATTGTAATCCGATTTATAAACTTCGATCTCTGCTATCACGCTGTCAGGCCTGTAGTAATGTCTTCCCACATTGTCCAGCTCGGGATAGCGCTTCCGGTATCCATGGTCCAGAAAGAAGTAGGTGCCCTTCTTGTATTCATAGTCCTGTACCGTGAAAGTCTCTTCTTCTTTTCCGCCTTTCAGGCTCAGTTTCTTTTTCTGCCCTTTCTCCATGCTGGCGATGGCCGTAACATCGAGATTTCCGATTTTCAATTCGGTTTTCAATCCAAAGAGACCGGAGTTCTGAGCGCTGAAGGTGACGAATCGTGTGGATGGAAGGGAAAGGGCGACGTTTCCTGCCTCAATGCTTTTAATGATGCCGTCCTCGTCGCTGGAGTATTTCAGTTTGATCGCGTTCTCGAATTCGAATGGGCGTTCGCTGTCCTGGTTGACCAGTACTGAAACATTCTCCCCTATTTTCCCCTCCACTGTGAAACGCTGGGTCTGTTTCATCTGGAAATTGGTATTGGGCGCCCTGTCCGTTGCAGTTTTGACCTGGCTGCGTTTTTCATTGCGCATGGTTCCGTCAATGGTGATGGTCCCATTGACATTCAGGCTGAGGGTCTCTCCGCCAAACACCCGCTTGAAAGCTTCACTTTTGATCTTCGGAGTTTCAATGGTGAGTCCGCGGCCTGCCCTGCCCTGTCTGGCCTGCTGGGTCCGGGCAGTGGCCACCTGTCTTTTCCAGAGGTTCTTGCGCTCCAGAAGGGAGCGCTCTTCGAGGTATTTTTCTAGAGAGAGATAACGGGGTATTCTGAGATCCGTGTTCTGGATGACATGGCGGGTCTCGATATGCCGGGCTGTTGAGTCGAGTTTAAGAACGAAACGGAATGCGTCGGGATAAGAGACAGGTTTTAAATGAAAGAGGGTGTCCAGAGAAGACGGGGTTTTCACCCGGGAAATGGAAACGGGCACGAGCTGCGTTTTTGGGGGAGGGAGACGCAGACCGGTCTCTCCCCATACAGGTAAACTGCAGAGCAAAAAAAAGACCGATAGCGTCGCTATACGGTCTGTATGATGTTTGGCTGCACCGTTCAGGCTTGCCGTCTCCTTGATCAATGTTCTTTACTGAGCATTTGTGTTGCCTGGCTCCTGCGGGAGACGCATAGCGACATCCGGTAACGATTACTCTATAGGCAGCTCCTCTTTTTGAAACCCGTATGGTTCCAAATATGTTTAAAAATAAAGAGTTCTTATTACAATTGCAAGTGGAAAATGAATTGCATCCTCCGGAGAAGTTTTACTTGCAAAAATTGAGCCATTTCAATATATTGAAATAATAAATTATAGCTGATCATTTGAAGCCATGCGAATTATTACAAAATACATATTGCGGGAACATATAGGTCCCTTTTTTTTTAGTCTGGCGACCATCGTTTTTGTTTTTCTGCTCAATATCGTTTTCCGTGACCTCGGGCGTCTGCTGGGCAAAGGTCTGCCTGTCGTCATCATACTCGAATTCTTTGTTCTCAATCTCGCGTGGATCGTAGCCCTTGCAGTTCCCATGTCGGTTCTGATATCCACTCTTATGGCTTTTGGAAGGCTTTCGGCTGACAGCGAGATCTCTGCACTGAAAGCCAGCGGAGTACACTTTTTAAGGCTGATACTGCCGGCAGGTGTGGCAGCCAGTATTTTGATGATCGGGATGGAGAGATTCAACAATGTCGTACTTCCGGATTTCAATCACCGGTACAGGCTGCTCTATTCAGATATATCCAGGAAACGGCCGACGCTGGCCCTTGAACCGAATATCTTTTTTGATGAGTTTGAGAATTACAGCCTGATCGTAAGGGAAGTCAAGGAAAATGAGAACCGGATCAAGGGTGTCATCATACATGATTACAGCGATGCAAAGTTCCACAAAACCATATTTGCCAGAGAGGGTACCGTCGAATATGCCAGGGCACAGGAGCGGATGGTTCTTGACCTTTTCGATGGGGAGATTCATGAAGTGGACCGTTTGGATCTGGCCAAATACAGAAGACTGAAGTTCGTACAGCAGAGAATATCCATTCCCTTAAAAAATATGGAACTTAAAAGAAGCAACTCACAGCACAGGGGCGATCGGGAAAAAAGTGCTGCCATGATGAAGGAAGACCTGAGGAAAAATAATGTGGCCGTACAGGAGAGGCTGGGATTAATCCATCAGAAAAGTACGGCTCTTATCGGGGAAATTTATCCGGAAAATATCTGGAGCTTCCCACAGCAGGAGCCTGAATCTGGAAAACAAAGAGAGAGAATGCCGGGCGGTTTCCAGTCAAGGATAGACGGACTGGAGAAGCAAATAGAGATGGAGAAGCGTGTGCTTCAGGGATATGACAAGGCGAACAGCTCTTTGCGCGTGGAGATACAAAAAAAGTATTCCATACCTGTAGCCTGCGTCGTATTCGTTATGATTGGAGCTCCACTTGGAGTATTGGCCAGACAGGGAGGAATGGCTGTGGGGGGAGGACTGAGCCTTATTTTCTTTTTGATATACTGGACATTTCTCATAGGCGGGGAGCAGCTTGCAGACCGAGGAATGCTCAACCCGGTGATCGCGATGTGGCTGCCCAATGTTCTGGTGGGCATTATCGGAATTTATCTCGTTGTCAGAACTATCCGTGAATCGACAATGGTACAATGGGAAAGACTGTGGACAGGATTTAAGAAAAGGAATAAGAATTCCTGATGAGCGTTAAAATTATACCAAAATACATCCGGAGCAGATTTTTGGGCATTTTTGGATTCTGCCTTTTCAGCGTGGTGATGGTTTTCCTCGTAGTGGACCTTGTTGAAAGTCTGGACCGGTTTATAGACAGAAATGTTCCGGCAAAAATCATTGTACTTTATTACCTGAACTATGTGCCGTATATCCTTGTACTGGGAGTCCCGGTGACCACATTGCTGGCTTCCGTTTTTTCAATGGGAACACTTGCCAAGAACAACGAGATGGTAGCCCTTAAATCACTGGGATACAGCCTGTACAAAGTGATGGGTACATTTTTAATAATGGGACTGATCATCAGCGCAGTTACGTTCGTATTATCAGAGGGAGTTGTTTCGAGAACGAACAGGAACAAGGAGGATATCAGACGGAAATATCTGGAAGGCGACAACCAGAGAGTATCATCGGATTCACGCAATCTGGAAATCCAGGAACCTCCCGACCAGATAGTGACCATGGCTTATTTTGATCCAGGCAAAAAAATCGCCAGACGGGTGAAGATTGAAACGTATCATGAGAATCATCTGACAGGCAGAGTGGATACGGATTCCATGATGTGGCTGGACGGATCCTGGATCGTGTTAAATGGCTATAAGAGGACATTCGAAGAAGATCATGAGACAGCTATCCCCATCTCAGGCACGACACGGTACAATTTTCAATTCCAGCCTAGCGATCTTATGAAAGCGCAGGTACAGCCGGAGGAAATGGGATTTCCGGAGCTTTTAAGGTTCATCGAAAGGGTGAGCCAGTCAGGAGGAGAGGTATACAGATGGATGACGGATCTGCATCTCAGGATCGCTTTTCCCATGAGTAATTTCATCATTATTCTTTTCAGTGTTCCTATGGCCTATAACCGGCGCAAAAAAAGCCTGGCTGTGGGATTCGGATTAAGCCTTGCGGTCTGTTTTTTTTATTTTGGAGTGGTCAAAGTCGGACAGACGCTCGGTCAAAATGGAAGTATGGCTCCGATGTTAGGAGCATGGCTGGGCAATCTGCTGATGTTCGCGGGAGGTATGGGCGTTCTGGTAAAAGTCAGAAAATAGCTTGACTTTTTAAAAAAATATCATATTTTAATATGTTTGTATCAAAAAGGTGAAGGAGAAAATTGGATGAAAAGGACATTCCAGCCCAGCAGAAGAAAGCGAAGCAACAAGCACGGATTCAGGTTAAGAATGGCCACCAAATCTGGAAGGCTGGTGTTGAAGCGAAGACGGGCCAAAGGAAGGGCACGTTTAACTGTGAGCGATGAGCCGAAATCATGAAGCAGGCGGGTCTTCCCAAATGCGAGATCATTAAGAGTGGAAGGGATTTCGAATCTCTGATTACAAGGGGAAGACGCTGGAAGGGGAAATATATACGTTTATTCTATGAACGGTCTGAGAAAAAAAAGGTGGGTTTTACGGTACCAAAACGGTTGGGAAATGCTGTATTCAGGAACCGGATCAAACGGTTGATGAGGGAAGTGTACCGGATGCACAGGAATGAGACTGGAAACTACAGTATTATTTTTATGCCCACCGGAAAAGATTCAGTAGATTTTCAAGAAATGAATAAGGAGTATAGTCTTTTTTTACGCTCGCTTGAGGAGACGGCATAATGAGAATAATGCTGGGAATTCTTCGGTTTTACAAGCGTTGGATTTCACCGGGATTGCCGGCTGCCTGCCGGTTTTATCCCACATGTTCGGAATACGCTACAGAAGCAATTGAAAAATATGGACTTATAAGGGGCATTTGTATGGCAGCGAAAAGGGTGCTAAGATGTCATCCTTTTCACGCAGGGGGATTCGATCCTGTGCCCTGAGTGAGTTTTAATCCATTCATCCTTTATTGGTACGGAATAATATATATGGAAAGAAACAGTCTGATTGCCCTGATCCTGATTGGTCTTGTTCTGCTGTTATGGCCAGTTTATATGAAGAAAGTTGTCGGTATTGAAGAGAAAACCCGCCAGGCGCCTGTAGAGCAGGCTGTTCAGGAAAACCAGAACGAACCGTCGACATCCTCCACCGAAACCGGAGTCATATCACCACTTGCTGAGGTGCTGCAGCGTCCCCTGTTAATAACCGAAAAACCCGATACATTCATAACGGTTGAAAATTCCTTATTCAGCGGGAAACTCTCTTCACTGGGTGGCGGTACCATCATCAGCTGGAAACTGAAAAAACATCTGGGTCCGGTGATGAGCACGCTGGGAGGAAAAAGGGAATGGGCAGAACTGATACCCGATTCCTCCATAGGAAACCTGGGACTCATACTCGGTTCCGGAAGAGGTCTGGATCTCAGGACCATGAATTTCCCGGATATCGAGACCAGGACATGGGTGGAGAAATCGGATACGTTAAAATCAGTCATTTTTTCACGATCATTCGATGGTTCTGGAAGAGTGGAGAAAGAGTTCATTATACATTCGAAGCATTATGCGGTTGACGTGCAGATCCGCTTTACCGGCCTTTCTCCCAATACAACTGGTACTGCCTACGATATAGTCTGGTCTTCGGGTATCAATCCAACGGAAAACGACACCAAGAACGATCTGTCATTCTGCGAGGCTTTTGCCCTCCAGGGGGGTGAACAGCTCAAGACCAAGGGGAACAGCACAGGACTCAGAGAGGGAGAAACCAGCTGGGTGGCAATACGCAACAAATACTTTCTGATGGCACTGGTCCCCAGAAAACCTCTTGGTTCTGCTGCGGAACTGCAGGGAGAAAAGATCACATTTCAGTTTGATGGAAAACCTGTTGACTGGAGATCTTTCGAAGCGCGACTCACCATGCCGGTCAGGGCAGGTGAAACGAGTTCAGACCAGATCACTCTGTATATCGGACCCATGGACTATTTAAGTCTGAAAGGTCTGGATGCACAGCTCGAAAAAATGATGAATTTCGGATCACTCATCATACGTCCTTTCAGTATTGCTTTTTTCTACACGCTGCAATTCCTTTACAATATTATAAAGAATTACGGCTGGACAATTATCGTTTTTGCCATCATCATCAAGATCGTTCTGCACCCACTGACCCGGAAAAGCTATCAATCCATGCGTAAAATGCAGGAACTGCAGCCGGATATCAACAAACTGAAGGAACAGTTCAAGAACAATCCGCAGAAATTGAACCAGGCAACCATGAAGCTTTACAAGGATAAAGGGATCAATCCGATGGGGGGCTGTCTTCCCATGCTTCTCCAGATGCCGGTACTTTTTGCTCTCTTTAATCTGTTCCGCACGACTATTATGCTGAGACAGGCCAGCTTTATGGGAGGACTGATTCAGGATCTTTCCGCTCCGGACAAAATGTTTGTTGGGATCAATGTACTGCCGATACTCATGGGAGCCACCATGATCATTCAGCAGAAGATGTCCTCCACACAGAATCCCCAGCAGAAAGCCATGGCTTTTTTCATGCCCGTTTTCATGGTCTTTATTTTTTATCAGCTCTCAGCCGGATTGAACCTTTATTATTTGATGTTCAACATACTGACTATCGGAAATGAAATGCTTACAAAAAGGAAAAAATAGGCTTAAAAGGATGTTACTTCATATCAAATTGGATCATGAGTGATCCATTGACCGTCTGGCGAAACACCCCGTCTGTTGTAATTAATGGATGGGGTTTTTTGTCGGTGAGCAAAACGCCGGACTTCTTAAAAGATGAGATCGCATATCGGTAAGGAGAATTGGGTCATTTTCAAGAGAGGGGCTTTATCCGCGACAGGAATGGCGGGATTTTTATCAGGCAGTAAAATCATTAAAGATCATGCATTCACGTTTGACAGGTAATATATGTTTTTTCTTCGGGAAAGCGGCGAAGGGTACAGGAAAATGTTAACTCCTGTATCAGATTCTAAAACCTTGGATATACCATGAACTTTGAGGCCGGAAAGCCGGCGACAATGGAGGATACCATAGCAGCTGTTTCTACTCCTCCAGGTACAGGAGGGATAGCCGTACTGCGGGTCAGCGGGCCGGATGCAGTCTCTATTGTCCGTAAGACGATGAAAATAAAAGGAAAAAAGAATTTTCTGAAAGAGAGACAGGCAGTTCACTGCTGGATTATGGACCGTGAAGAATCTCTGGATGAGGCCATAGTACTTTATTTCAAGGCTCCCGGATCCTATACCGGGGAAGATGTGGTTGAGATCCATTGTCACGGAGGTGCATTTGTAAGCAGGCGCATACTGGATCTGTTTATACGCCTCGGGGCAAGACCTGCAAACCCCGGTGAGTTTACATACAGGGCTTACCTGAATGGCCGTATGGACCTTGCCCAGGCTGAAGCTGTCGCGGACCTGATACAATCGCAGACCGAGGCATCCAGAAGAGTAGCCGTCTATCAGCTGGAAGGAAGGCTTTCAAAGCGAATTGAAAAACTCAGGGAAAGTCTGATCCGGTACAGCGCCCTTCTCGAGATAGAACTAGATTTTTCAGAGGAGGAACTAGAGTTTGCTTCAAGAGGATCGATGAAACAGGACATGAAACAGTCGATAGATGAAATGGAGGACCTTCTTGCCAGCTACGACAGGGGACGGATATGCAGAGAGGGTGTGCGTATGGCTATTACAGGTCGTCCAAACGTGGGTAAATCGAGCATACTCAACTGTATTCTGGAGAAAGAAAGAGCGATTGTTGCGGATGCACCCGGCACCACAAGGGATACCATAGAGGATGTACTGGACATCAATGGACTGCTTTTTGTGGTCACCGATATGGCAGGCATACATAAAACTTCCGATCCTGTGGAAATGGAAGGTGTGAGACGTGCAAAAATAGCTCTTGAACAAGCAGATCTCGTTCTTCTGGTACTGGATTCGAGCCAATCTCTTCACCGGGATGATATCACTCTCTTTGAAGAGATGAAGGTTAAAAATAAAAAAATCATTGCTGTTTTAAATAAAAAGGACCTGCCACAAAGCCTGACGCTGGAAGAAGCGCAATTGAAGCTGGCAGGCACTGAATGTCTCGAAGTCTCTGCCCTGAAAAAGCAGGGTATACCTGAGCTGATAAAGCGGATTCATCAGATAGTGCTTTCAGAGGGGATTCCCCAGAAGGGTGAGGTAGTCATTACCTCCGCAAGACACCATGCCTGCCTCCAAAGAGCTCATCGGTGTTTGCAGAAAGCAAACACATCCCTGCGTAAAGGGATGTCTCAGGAATTCGTTGCTATGGACATGCGAGGGGCTCTGGACGCACTGGGAGAAATGACAGGACAGACACCGGTAGAGGATATTCTGGAACGAATTTTTTCCAGTTTCTGCATAGGCAAATGATGTTCCACGTGGAACATTTTATTAGAAAGTTCGGACATTCAGGGAAGGTGGGTTTTTCCGGAAGTACGGTCATATAGCTGCATGAGAGCGACACGAATTATACAATAGCCATGATTTTCCAGCGGTGAATCGGGCTGAACCTGTTGCTGAAAGTTCGGGTGCGGGGAGAAAATAGAATCGTATTTTCCGGATATAACGGGTGTGCAATTGAAGTCGAGGGACAGGAGAAACGGGTTGAGCAGTAGCGAACCGTATGATGTCATTGTGGTTGGCGGTGGCCATGCCGGGTGCGAAGCGGCGCTGGCCTCGGCGAGAATGGGAAGCAGAACCCTTCTGGTGACCATGACTGTGTTCAATATTGCCCAGATGTCGTGCAATCCGGCTATTGGAGGACCTGCAAAGGGACATCTTGTGAGAGAAATTGATGCCCTTGGAGGAGAAATGGCCCTGGCGATCGATCAGACCGGGATACAGTTCAGAATGCTGAACAGGTCCAAAGGTCCGGCGGTCTGGGCTCCAAGAGCTCAGGCGGATCGAATCGAATACAGTATACGAATGCGTACAGCACTTGAAAAGCAGTCAAACCTGTACCTGTTACAGGGAATGATTACGGGCATATGGCTGGATAAAGGGAAAGCAGTAGCCGGCGCAATAACGGAAACCGGGATGAAAATACCTGGCAGGGCGGTAATCCTGACCTGCGGTACTTTTCTTAACGGCCTTATTCATGTTGGTCTGAAATCCTATCCAGCCGGAAGGGCTGGAGAATTTCCTGCTGTGGGATTGACCGAGAATCTGAAAGAGCTGGGATTTGAGGCGGGAAGGCTGAAAACAGGAACACCCCCCAGGGTGGATGGCCGCAAAGTGGATTTCGATAAAATGGAAATACAGCCTGGAGACGATAATCCCAGACCCTTTTCATACAGGACAAGGGAAATCAAAACCAGACAGATGCCTGTTTACCTGACCTACACACACCGGCAGACACATGAGATACTGGCTTCCGGACTGGACAGGTCTCCGCTTTACACCGGCAAAATCGTTGGCGTCGGACCGAGGTACTGTCCCTCTGTTGAAGATAAGATCGTCCGTTTTTCTGATAAGGAAAGGCATCAGATATTTCTTGAGCCGGAGGGAAGGAGATCATTCGAGTACTATGTCAATGGATTCGCAACCAGCCTTCCGGAAGACATTCAGATGGCAGCCCTTAAAACAATTCCAGGGCTGGAGAAAGCGGAAATCACCCGTTTTGGATATGCCATCGAATATGATTATTTTCCACCAACACAACTGCACAGCACCCTTGAAAGCAAAAGTGTCCCGGGATTGTATCTCGCCGGTCAAATCAACGGAACTTCTGGTTATGAAGAAGCAGCCGGGCAGGGTCTTGTTGCCGGTGTGAATGCGGTAAGGAAATTAAGACATGAGGAGCCCCTGCTGATACAGCGGTCCGAAGGGTATCTTGGCGTTATGATAGATGATCTGGTCACAAAGGGGACACAGGAACCCTACAGGCTTTTCACTTCCCGTGCTGAATACCGGCTGCTGCTGCGCCAGGATAATGCGGATCTCAGGTTGATGGATTATGGATATGCCATCGGACTGGTTTCTAAAGAAATGAAAGACCGTCTTATGAGGAAGAGGGCTTTCATCCGGGAAGGAATGGATACCCTTCCTTTTATCAAACCCGACCCTCAAGAGATCAATCCGATTCTGGAGAAACTCGGTTCCGCTCCGGTTCAGCACAGACAGAGCCTTATCAAAATACTTAAAAGACCGGTCGTTTCATTTTCTGTACTTGAAACGCTTCCGGATGTCGTGGCTTTCTCGGAAAGAATGGGCGACCTGAAGAATGAGGTTTTGGAGCAGCTTGAAATGGAAATTAAATATCAGGGATATTTCGACAGGCAGCAAGAACAGATTGAAAGGAACAGGAAGCTGGAAGCGAGCAGAATTCCGGAATATATAGAATACCGTTCCATTAAAACACTCTCCACGGAAGCGATGGAAAAACTGGAGAAGATACGTCCCGTGTCTCTCGGCCAGGCAGCGCGAATTTCAGGTGTTTCTCCTGCTGACATTGCCGTCCTGACTCTCTATCTGACCAAAAGTTCCAGAGGTGTTTCACGTGGAACACATTGACCTTCTGGAGAAGGCATTAAGTGCATCCGGCATGCACCTTACACCACTCATGATAAACCAGTTTACGGCCTATCACCGGATGATTCTGGAATGGAACCGTAAAATCAATCTGATTTCCCGGGATGATGAGAACCGTATCATCAGCCGCCATTTTCTGGAATCTCTTGGAATGCTTCAATTTATTGAAATGAGGAAAGGCGAAAAAGCAATGGATCTGGGATCGGGGGCGGGATTTCCGGGAATTCCGCTTAAGATCTTCCGTCCCGATCTGGAAATGACCCTTGTTGAATCCAGGCGCAAGAAGGCTGTTTTTTTAATGCAGGTAAAGGAATCTCTTCCCCTGCAGGATACAAAGGTCATTGCACAAAGAGCAGAAGAGATCGAAGCAGGAGACACTCCCTTTGACACCGTAATGTGCAGGGCAGTGGCGGATCTGGGTACTCTTGTTCTCTGGTGCAGTACGCTGGTAAGAAGGCCGGGAGGGCGGTTGATAGCTATTAAAGGCACACGGATCGATACAGAGATAGACAGGATGAAAAAGCGCCGGGACCGGGCGGGAATCGAAAAATGGAGCCTGATGGATTACCTTCCGTTTCCGTCATTTTTAAGGGGCGG